>JAGGVN010000136.1 GCA_021158005.1 Candidatus Aerophobota bacterium
CAGGAGATAAACTGGCAAAAAGAGCTGAAACAATGGAAAGGAAGAGAATTAAGAGTAATAATGATTGCAGATCCCTTTATCGATGCTTTCCAAGCAATTGATCCAGAATTTGAAAAAATAACTGGTGCTAAGGTTACAGTCGATAGTTATCCTTACGATGCAACTCATGAGAAAGAAATTATGGTAGGTGCCTCACGCTCTTCTGACTACGATGTGATTGTTCTTGATTGCCCATGGGTAGGTGAGTTTGCTGAAGCGGGATATGTGGAAGATCTCAGACCATATATAAAGGCCAGTGATCCAAAAGTGATAGCCTGGAATGACTACGTAAAATCCTTTAGAGATGTTGCTAATTGGAAAGGAAAAATTGTAGGTATGCCCTTTGGAGCATATTTTGTCCTGCTTCACTACAGGAAAGATCTATTTGATAAGGCAGGCTTTACTCCTCCTAAAACAATAGAAGAATGGAAAAAAATTGCAGCTTATTTCACTAACAATCCAAACTATCCAGGTCTTTATGGAACTGCGCTGAACTATTTTCGTGGAGCACCTATTGGTCAGGCTTGGTTTGAATACATCTGGAATGTTGGTGGAAAACCTTTTGAAAGTAACTACCCAGGTTCACCTAACCCCTATGCTGATATGACACCCAAAATTAATTCTCCTGAAGGAAGAGAGGTGGTACAGTTATTTATCGATATGCTTAAATATGAACCACCGGGAGCAACTTCGTATGCTTGGGATGAAAGAGCTACAGCTTTTGCTATGGGAAAAGTTGCTATGGTAAGTTGTTGGTCAGCAAGAACACCCTTATTTGTGGATCCATCCAGATCCAAGGTTGCTAAGGTATTTGCTACTGCTGTGGTTCCTGCCAAAAAGGGGATTAAACCGGTGCCTCCACTTGGTGGATGGGTGATGGGTATAAATAAATTTGGTCTCCAAAAGGACCTTGCCTGGGATTACATTAAGTGGTTCTGCAGTGTTCCAACACACAAAGAATTTATGAAAGCAAAGCCTGTAGGAGGTCCACCTAGTAGATATTCGGCGATGTTAGATCCTGAGTTAAATAAAATGTTCTCTTGGTACAAAACTATATATGAATCAGCTAAGTTATCTTATGCAGACTGTCGACCAAGGATTCCAGAAAGTTTTGAGATTATCGATACAATAGGACTGTATGTCTCTAAAGCTGTAAGTGGTGAGTTAAGTGTAGAAAAAGCTATGGCAGAAGCAGAGAAAAAAATCAAGAGTCTTTTGGCAAGTTCTGGATACTATATTAGATAAAGGATAAATAAGCTGACCAAACGGTCTATAGTAGTCGTTTGGTCAGCTTTTGAGAAGTCAGCTATTATCAAAAATGAGTAAAAATAGAAGAGTTATAAAATATGTTTTAATTTTACCGGCAATTGTTTATTTAATTTTACTAACAGTTTATCCCTT
Organism: Candidatus Aerophobota bacterium; assembly: GCA_021158005.1. Lineage (GTDB taxonomy): Bacteria > Aerophobota > Aerophobia > Aerophobales > JAGGVN01 > JAGGVN01. The sequence goes on from JAGGVN010000136.1 coordinate 1,441, forward strand.
CATATACTCTATTAAGATAAGCCTTACTACTTTAAATATCGCAAGGCCATATCCACCCCGATATATAGGTCTTGGCAATTATGCAAAATTACTGAGTGATTCTATATTCCTTATTGCAATGAGAAATACCTTTTTTCTCACAGCCATTAGTATTTGTGCAGAATTTGTCTTAGGTTTTATTATAGCAAGAATATTTTTTATAGCAGCAAGTTTTAAGCTTAAAGGTATAGGTTTTTTAAGGACTATTTATATGTTACCGATGATGATCACGCCCATAATTTTTGGATTAATATGGCTTTATATCTTTAACCCCACCTTAGGAGTAGCTAATTATTTTTTAAGTCTTTTAGGACTTCCACCTGTATCATGGCTTGGAAAAAGTAATATAGCTTTATATTCTATTATTCTAGTTAATGTATGGGAATGGGCGCCATTTATGATGCTATTATGTCTTGCCGGCCTATCAGCTATTCCTCCTGAGTTATTTGAGGTAGCAAGAATAGATGGAGCTTCCTGGCATCAAAGTGTAGCTTTTATAGAATTACCCTTAATAAAGCGGGTAATAGTTATAGGTCTGTTGATAAGGATCATGGATAATTTTAGACTATTTGATTTGGTTTATGTAACTACTGGTGGTGGACCAGGAAGTTCGACAGAAACGCTTAGTATGTTTGCGTATAGACAATCTTTTATGTTTTTTAATGTAGGCTATGGAGCTGCTGCCTCGATTATTATTCTTATTTTGGGAATTATCCTTGCCCAAGTACTCATAAAATATACATGGGGCAAAGAAGAATATGCATAAAAGAGAAATTAAAAAAACTATGATATATGTTTTTTTATTGCTGATAACATTTATTAGCATTTCTCCACTTGTGTGGATGTTTATGACTGCTTTTAAAATTCGGAGAGAGATATTTGCTATGCCACCGGTGTGGATACCAAAACCTCCGACTTTAAATAATTTCATAAGTATTTTTGCAGGAGACTCTTGCCGTACCCCTTTTATCTATAATTCTCTAATTATTAGTTTATCTACAGTATTGTTAGCTGTGCTAATTGCTACAATGGCAGCATATGGGTTTGCTAAGTATAAAATCCCTCGAAGTAAAGATATTGAATTCTGGATTCTTAGCACTCGTATGATGCCACCCATTGCTGCAGTAATCCCTCTTTTTTTACTCTTCAGAAATGTTGGTCTTCTCGATACAAGAAGAGGTTTGATATTGATATACATAGCTTTTAACCTGCCTTTTGCCATATGGATGATGAGTATTTTCTTCAGGCAACTACCAAGAGAAATCGAAGAAGCTGCAGTAATTGATGGATGTTCAACATTTGGTCTTTTACGGCATATTAGTTTACCTCTTGTTGCACCTGGATTGGCTGTTGTCGCTATATTTACCTTTTATTTCACCTGGAATGAACTTTTATTTGCCTTAGTTTTGACCAGTAGAGCAGCAAAGACCTTTCCTGTTTCTATTTCTGAATTCAGAGGGGTAGTAAATATTAGGTGGGGCCCCATGGCTGCTGCTTCAATGGTTCACATTGCTCCTGTTATAGCTATAACTTTTCTTATTCAAAAATATATTGTAGCCGGACTTACTTTAGGAGCAGTTAAAAGATAATTTCCCTTATGAAAAGATTTAATCCCGCCTATATTTATGCAAAATCGATACGAATATAGACGGTAGAAAGAAAAGAAGTTTTTGATATAAAATAGATGAATAGGTGTTCCCTGTAATAAATGGGAATTCTGTAAAAAGAGAGATACTGAACCAGCAACAAAAAATCCATTAGTGATATTTTAGTTACTGGCAGTGATATGTGCTGAAGATGAAAGATATAGAAAATGAAAGCAGCAATCCTTCATGGTCCAGGAAATATAAAATGTGAGGTAATACCGGATCCTGAAATATCCAAAGATGAGGTGCTTGTTGCCGTAAAGGTGGCAGGTATATGTGGTTCTGATATTCCCCGCTATGAGAGGGGCATATTTCCCTATAATTTTAAAATCCTTGGACACCTTAATCTTTCATTGGTATTCCTTTATTAAACAGAATTAAAAAGATGAGACGTAGACCAGGGATTATGGGTATTATCCAAATTGATTCAAGAAATCAAAGAATAAGTTTTTCTCATCAAACTTTAATTGATTATTTATCAGCCTTACGAGTTATAAATGAGAATAAATCTATAGTAGAGTTTGTTGTTGAACATGGACAAAGTTTATTTATAAGACCTACTATTAGACATATAATAGGACTCCTTCGGATACTTTCTCAAAAAAGACTTTTTGAAGAATTAGAGAAAATATTTTTAAAAAAATATTTTGAGGGAAAAATAGGGTTTGAGCCTGTTGAAGAAAAATCGATAAGATTACATATTAAAACAGCTATCCTTGCTAATATGGCTTCGTGGAATAATCCTACAATTGAAGAAGGGAAATTTTTATTAAGGCTATTTAATGAAGCAGAAGATGGGCAGCAATTAATGATTCAATTTTTTAATAACAAGCCTACTTCTGGTTGGTATGAGGTGTTAAAGGAAATATACATATTTCCTATTCTTAAAAAAAGTGATGAGGAAGATATAAAATGGAGAATTATTATTTCATTTTTGGCTAATATAGCAAAAGACAAACCCTACGAGGTATTAGATATTTGTTTATTTTTGTTAGAGAAACAAAGACATTCTACCACACTTGAATGGTTTATTAG
>JAGGVN010000140.1 GCA_021158005.1 Candidatus Aerophobota bacterium
AATTGTTGCATTGATTGCCATAATAATGGCAACCTTATTGGGTGGGCTAAAAGGTTTTGCCATAGAGTACGTAATTGTCTGGGGCGGAGGCTACGCACCAAAAACTGTCCCTGCATCACAACAAAAAAAGAGTGCGTTTATAGCAGCTCTGGTTAATGGTTTGGGTTCCTACGTGGAATTGTTTGGAGATATAAATTTTATAATTGACAAACCAAAATCAGGAGATTTTTTGACCCGTACAAAATACAAATTTCAAAACGGGATAGAGCTCTATCGGGAAACCCGAATCGAAAATGCAGTTTGCAAGTACCATGTGGCCCGGTTAAAAATCCCGGCAACACTTTTGGATAGGAAAGACGATTTGACTATCTTAGTCAAAGATTTTCGCCTAGATTCACCTTCGATAGATAAGATTCCCACAGATACGTTGATAAGTCTGTTGAAACGAGACTTGGCTCTTGTTATTGATGATGTAGAGATTACCCGTGCGCAGGACGGAGGCGTAAGCATAGAATTAAAACTAAAGATATACAAGGTCAAACTTCCTTGAAAAAGGGAAAGTTATAATAGTAGTGAAAAAATTGCTTGCAAGATGAATCAGGGGCAAACTCCTGTTATTTTACCTCCAGCAGAAACATTGGGCAAAATGGCAGAATTAAAATTTACCAACAGCAAATAAATAGACGGCTTAGTATATGCTTAGATTTTATACACATTTAGTTCTTATCCTTATGCTCTTCCAATCTCTTAATGTCTGTGAGTCAAAAGAGGTGTGGGTAGAGGCAGAAGGAGAAGCAGCCATTGCAGGGATTACTGCCGAACAGGCTATGCTTTTGGCACTTCAGAGGGCAAGGGCAGCGGCGATTGAAAAGGCAGCAGGGGTTAAAATATCCAGTGTCACCTTAGTTAGAGACGCCCGTCTCTCTGGGGAATTCATCAAGGCCTTTTCTAAGGGCTATATTATCCAGGAAAAATGTACTTGGGATAAGAGTGTATATCAAAAATCTCCTGACAAACCAGCTATTTTCACTTACAAAGTAAAACTGAAAGCCAGGGTAGTGATTCCTGAAAAAGACATAAAGCCAGGGTTTTTATTGGAAACAAGATTGAATAGAACAGTCTTTAGGAACGGTGAAAAGGTTAAAATTTCTATCAGACCTACTCAGGATGCCTATATTGCCATCTTTAACTGGACTGCTGACGATAAGATAAGCCTTCTATTTCCTAACCAATACCTTCCCAATAATCTCATTCAAGGAGGAACTTGGTTCACATTTCCTCCTAAAGGTAGCGGATTGGCTTTAAAAGTAGAAACTTTACCCAAACACAAACAAGACACAGAGGCCCTTTTTGTAGTGGCCTTTGATAAAGAAGCAGGGGCATTCATCCCTTTTTGTAATATCTTTCCTTCAGGCACTCCATTTAAGGTTGCAAATTTTTTCAGTAAGTATATTAAACTGCCTATAGAAAAGGCAATAGAAAAAATGCTTATCTATGAAGTGAGGGAACAAAGAAAGGAGTGAAAAATGGATATAGGGGTAGCAGATTTAGTTATTTTCCTTTTAATTATCTCCACTTCATTATGGGGGTTGTTAGGGGCATCTCGAATCGCCTTACCTCTCATATCGTTTTTTGTCATTACGACTGTAATTTATAACTGGCCAAGTTTTGCTAGTCTTTTTAAGGGTGAACCACTGGGAAGAATTCTTCTTGTGCTTTTTGTCCTGTTTTTAGCTCTAATCTCCTTTGGAATTTTGGCACGTTATGATGGATGTTATAGCAAGGCTTCTACCTCAGCCTCAATCTTCGCCTAAGAAAACGTAGTTTTGACAAAGGGATTAATTTGTGGCATGAAATTATAGGAAGCATTTATCCTCTTTTCTGCATTAAGGATTTTAGGGGTATAGCCATGGCAAAGTGTTTTTTACGTTCAGTAACGCTACTAAGTGTTTTTATGTTTTTATGTGTTTTCCAAGCCTTTTGTGAGCATCCTATGAATAGGCTTTGCAGACTTGCTTATGAGCAGAAATGCAATGACTATGTCCTGCCTGAAATCATTTATTTAATGAAGAACTGTAACCTAGACGAGGTAAGGGCAAAGGCAGCGTATGCATTAGGTGATTTTAGGGGTAAAGAAGTGCTTGATGATTTGTTCTATATGATAAAAACAGACAAAAGCCCCATGGTCAGAGAGGTTACTTTTAGGGCTATTGAAAATATGATCAGAAATAGATCATTGCCAATTGATAAGGATTTTGTAGAAATCTTTTTATATATTTATCAACATGACATCTATAAAAAGAATAGGGAAAGAGCAAAAGAATTATTATTAAACAATGGGTGGACACCAAAGATGCTAGCAAAATACAGTTACCAATCCAAAGATTATATCTTAATTTCAAATATGAATTTACGTGAAAGAGCTACTACAAGAAGTGATATCGTTTGTAAGTTGAAAAAGGGTGAGAGATTTAGGATTGAAGATGAGGATTATCATAATAATTCCAAAAATAGCTGGTATTTTATAGAGACCAAAACAGGTAAAAAAGGCTGGTTTTGTGGAATCTACAGAGAGAAGGTAAAATTTGAGGAGGTATCGATTCAGAGCGAAAGGGCAAAGCAAGTTGGAGATGAATCTATAAGGGATCCTCGTCTTAAAAAAGCCTTTCAAAAAGGGATTTTTCAGTCCAGAAGGATAATTGTCCTTTATAATTGTCAAACAAAATCTACCTTGCCTTATAATTCAAGAACTGTTCAAACTGTTATGAATTCAATTGAAGATAACCTACTAAACTCCGGTTTTAGAGTCTTCTTGCCAGAAAAATTGCAAAAAATTAAACACAATGTAATAGACTTAGAAGAGGCCATGATAATAGGTCATCAAGAAGACGGTGACGCAATAATAACAGTAGCTATTGATGTCTACCGCAAAAATTTCATAATGGTTACTTTAAAGGCCGTGGATCTCAAAACTGGGGAGTTGTTTGCAGCTCTTCGAACACGTCGTAGTGCTTCAAGAGATGCTATTACTAGAGTAGCTGTTAGAATAAGTAGAGATGCAATGGATGACTTAATTGGAAAGATTAGAAAAAGATTTTTAACGAGAGAATTTGCTGTGTTAATGATTAGAGATGTGTCCCTTCCTATGCAGGTTAAAATAGAACGGCTATTAAATGATTTAGGCTGGGAATATATTATATCCTCGCACACAAGAACTTATATAGAAATAAAGGTATTTTCTCAGATTACTCCCACCTCTTGGGTAAGATTTAAAAGAGGTATGGAAAGGCAAGGATTGAAACTTACATTAGAACAAATAAAGGGCAATAGAATAATAGTACGCAGATCTGAAAAGGAGTAAGATGAAGAAATACCTCTTTGCTGGTCTATTCCTTCTTTTTGTTATTTTCCCTGAAATTTGCCTTTTCAAAAGTAATTACAATAACGAAGACTGCAAAATACTGCTGCGGTGATAACGAGAGCAAATTAGACGGTGAGAAAATGGCTTTAGAAAAAGCCAAACGGTTATGCCTTGAACGTGCCGGAGTTTATCTAGAATCCACTACAGTCATTGAAAAAGGTATTTGTAGAGAACTAAATTGCCCACACCTTAAGAGTTTTGAAAAGCAGTTAGAAACTTTGATGGAATATTAATACATTTTGGATAACTTTTAAGGGATATGTAAGGAATATTTTCAAAAAGTGCAAATCATAAAACGTAAGGAGTAAGGGGTTGCTTCACCCTTTACGCCTCACGCCTTATGAGTATAAGTAGGTAAGAGCACCATCTTTTCACCCTTATCAAATATAAGTTTTTACCATATTTTGGGTTTAAATGTTTTATCATTTAGTATCTTTACTGTCTCACCTGTTTGGCCAATAACAAAAAGTCCTTGACGATAAGCAAATCTATCTGCCCCTTCTTCTATTACTATGCCTGCCACCGCCCCTACTACCTTTCTGTCGCTGTATTCTGGGAAGAATGCCTTAAATGACTTAAGCCTTTTCATGTGCTCCTTTACATCCTCAATGCTTAAGGTACTTTTTGCCTCTATAAGTACTGCATATTCTTTGTTTATGGCCAAGATGTCTATCTCTATGCCCTCTCCGTCTTTCTGTGCCTTTACCCTCTGAAAGACCTTTTCTACCTCTATGCCTCTTTCCTTAAACATAGCTACTGCACCAGGCGCAATTAATCCTTCTACAAATTTACCCCATTTCCCAATTAGGGCTGCTACACTTCTACTTACTTCTTCAACTTTAGCACTCATTCTGTCAATCTTCTTATCTGTTTTTTTGAATCTTTCATCTGTTTCTTTGAATAAAGTCCAAACCTCTTGTATTGCCTTTTCTAGTTCCTGCTGGGTCATGTTTCCTCCAGAATTTAACATAGCATAAGTGAAGATTTTTGGCAATTAAAGGTTAGAAGTGAGCACAGTGTCGATGTAATGGTAATAATCCCTA
>JAGGVN010000033.1 GCA_021158005.1 Candidatus Aerophobota bacterium
AGTTGTTAATACGAAATTACCCTTTAAGTGGCAAACATGGGCTAGAAACATTAGATGAATGCCGATTTACTTTCGAAGGACTATCGCTGAAAAAGGAAATTGCTCCATATATTATCGGAATGATTCCTCCTATGAGGAGGTAGAAGAAGCTAAAAAGAAAGATAAGGTTAAATAGAAAAATTAATTAAATATTCTCCGTCTTTCTTACTCCAGAGATTAAAGGAGCTTATTTCGGAGAGATAAAAGAGTTTCTTTGGAGGAATTTTAACCAGTAAATTGGGTTAAGCTTAATTCTTCATCTTTCTTTATCACTACCATCTTTGGAAAAATAAAACAATTTTCTTTTAAACTTACCGGGATATCTTTTTCATCTTCTTTTGTGAAAAGAGATACCCTGTACGGTCCCTTATATTCCTTAGGTATTTTAAGAGTTAAAGAACTAATTTTTAAACTTCCCCAGATAATTCTCAGGCGAGCTTCATAAAAATTTTTAGTAGTTCTTTGAGAAAATTCTCCCCATCCGGTATTGGTGGAGAAAAAACTTCTAAAATTTTGAAAATTAATTCTCGGTTCGAATCCCAGGCTATGTTTTGGGGCATTAAAACTATACCCGGAGAGGGCTAAAATAAGTGACCAACTGGACATAGCTCTTACATAGTGATACCCACATTCAAACTCATTCCAAGGATTTCTTTTTATCCCATTATAACGCTCCTGGACTCCTTTTACAATGGCCAGTCCTTCTCGCAAAAATCCCTCGTAAATTAGATGACTGGCTACCTGGTATTCAATTCCTGTCCAAACTTCGTCACAATAAGGAAAAGGCACCTTTGGTCTTTTCCCCTGGGGCCAGGAACAAACAAGAAGTCCTTTCTCTTCATTTAAAGCGTATATTCTCTGGCAAGAATGATGTTCAAAGAAGTTTTCGCGCCAGTTATATTTAAATATAGAAGAAAGAGCTGAATCTATATGCTTTTTGGGTAGAAGTTCTCCTAATCCTACCACTCGGGCAAACCATTGTCCTAAAAGCTGGTCAGAAAGACATCCCTCTCCATATTGGTATTTAGATATTTTAGAAGAATCATATTTTTGGATATAGTACTTTCCGTTAAATAATTCTTTATCGAGAATCTCGCTTCCTTTTTTAAAAAGTTTTTCGTATTCTTTAGCTGATTTTTTATCTTTTAAGGCTATAGCTATTTCTTTAGCTGCTTTTAATGCCCCTAAATAAAGAGTTCCCATCATACTATTAGGACCATAAAATTCTATATCATAGGTATTGTGTTGTTCTCCTTCCATAACCCCATCTTTATTTTTATCCCACCACTTCCAAGCAAACTCCAGAGATTTCTTAGCTTTTGGCCAGAGGCGGGAAAGAAATTCGGTATTTCCAGAAAATTTCCATTCTCGATAAAGCTTTATTATAGAGCCCATCTGACCATCAGCAGCAGGCTTAGATTCCCATCTTTTTGCACTCAAAGGGAGGACGGTTCTAAAGGACATTTTCCCGGAATTGTCTGTATTAGCTAAAAAATCTATCTCTCTCATAGTTCTCTCTAACTCGGGAAATAGAAAAGCAAGTGTCTGTTCATAATTCCAGACATGAGTACAATTTAAAGGACAACACCCCGTATGGTTGCTACAGCCTTCAAAACCATAGAAATTTCCATCAGCGAGACGAAAACAAGTATTGGTCCTTATAATAGAAGCCTGGCTGGATACGGCATCTAAAACATAAGAGGGTAAAGTGCTTTGAAATAGTGTATCCTGAAAAGCTTTAGTTTCCGATTCAAGCCGGGATAAATTATTTACCGTGTATTTGGCTACTTCCCAGGCATCATTAAATTTGGTAGAGTAATATGTTTTGAAAATTTCTATATTTTCTTTTGAGTTAAGTTTCCAGTACTTAACAAAATTAGGAAAGTACCAACTTAAGATAAAGGGAACTTTATATTTTTCTTTGGGAGCAAGTTTTAAAATTAAGCCAAGAGTGGCAATATCTGTTTCTCCTTCAGGGGTAGGAAGGGCTTCAGTCTCTTCGGGAAAGCGGTCGGTTTCCTTAAATTCACTCCAGAAGTTTTGGAGTTTTTCCCAGGCTCCCCATCCGTCTCTTTTCCAGCGAAGACGATAAGTAATATTCTTCCAGGGGGTTACCAGAGCCATACTCCCGTATTTAGGGTCATTTAAGGGGTATTTTGAGCTGGTCATTCTAATTCCCGAGAGGTGAGTATCTTTTATGAACTCATTAAGATTACTTCCAAACAGGGAAGAGAGCGTATCATTAAGTTCTGCTTTCCCATCATAACCAACAGCATTTAAAAGACTGCCCGTTAATAAAATTTCAACCTCTTTTTCGCAAAAGTTTTCTATAGTGAAATAAAATATGACTACAGGAAGCCCGGAATCAAAATCATTTAAGGGGATAAAAGGGTTAAAGGCACAAAGTTTTATTCTTACAGGGAGTAGAGGCTCGAAGAATTCTATCTCAGCAAAGGGATAGGAACCGATAAACTTAGCAGAATACATTCGTGGAAGACCCGATAACCTACTTAAAGGTAACCCATGAGCATTTGCGTAGGGAGGCAAAAGTCTTGATTCTAAGATTCTTGTTAAAGGTTCTTTATCCTTTTCTTTTACTTTCAAGGCAAAGAAAGAGAAGGGTAAATTAACTCCCTTACCCGGACGATTAAATATTTCCCAGTCTCTTAACTCTCCTCTTCCTCCCAGAGAGATTGTTCCTGTTCCTATACCTCCTAAGGGGAAAGCTATCTGAGAGAGTGCTTTTCCTTTAAAAGTTCTTCTGGCTCCAGAATGAAAGAGCTCAGAATCTGAGTAAGGAATTTTTAAACTCCTCATCCTTTCTCCTCCTTCTTCACATTTTGGGTGAATTATAGAGGAAGGAAAGATAGTTGTCAAAAAAACATAAAATTGTGGATATACTTGACATTTAGCTTAGTTATACTATATTTTTAGCAATGAAAAAGAAAGTAGCGGTAGCTTTAAGTGGAGGAATAGATTCGGCAGTATGCGCCCTTTTACTTAAGGAAGAAGGTTATGAGGTTATAGGGGTAACTATGCGTCTTTTAGAAAATGAGAGTGCTACTAGGAGAATAGATAAGGCCAAAGAAATAGCTGAAAAGATAAGGATTCCTCATTATGTAGTCGATTTTAGAGATGCTTTTAAAGAATACATAATTAGGAACTTTTGCGAGGAATTTAAGAGGGGAAGAACTCCCAATCCTTGTATAAGATGTAATGAATATATAAAGTTTGGTATTTTGTTAAAGGAAGCAAAGCAGTTAGGGGCGGAATATTTAGCTACCGGTCATTATGCCCGTATAGAATACTGTAGAGAAAAAGGAAAGTATTTACTTAAAAAGGGATGTGACCCTGAGAAGGACCAATCTTACTTTCTTTATAGATTAACTCAAAAAAAACTTCCTTATATCTTAATGCCTTTGGGGAATTACAATAAGAAGAGAGTAAAAGAAATTGCCAGAGGACAAAAACTTTCTCTGGAAGCTCCGCAGGAGAGTCAAGAGGTTTGTTTTATTCTTGAGAATAATTATTCTGAATTCTTAAAGAGGTATTTTCCACAAGAGATAAAACCAGGACCTATATTGGATACTCGCGGAAAACTTATTGGTGAACATAAAGGAATTCCATTTTATACTATTGGCCAACGCAGAGGATTGGGAATTTCGTCAAGGATGCCTTTATATGTGGTAAATATAGATGAAAAAGAAAATACTTTAATTGTTGGTCCCGAGAGCGAGCTTTACCGAAGCAATTTAGAAGTTTGCAAGGTAAGTTATGTGGCTAAAAGGATAGAAAAATCTTTAAATTTGAAAATAAAGATAAGATATCGTCATCAAGAAGCCTTAGCCGAAGTTCATCCAAGGAAAGATGGGAAAGTTTATGTTAAATTTACCCGACCTCAGAGAGCAATTACTCCTGGACAGGCAGCGGTATTTTACAATGAAGATGTTGTAGTGGGTGGAGGAATAATAGAAAAGGTTCTTACTTAGTAATTTCTGATTTTTAGTAAATGGGCCAGAGAATAATCTGGAGAGTGACCATCATCTGAGTTTATCTTTAAGGAAAAGGAATTTCTCCCTGAGATTGAACAGCAAAAGAGGAATGAATCTTCAGACTTCCTTGACCCCATTTTATTAAATGGTATGATAACCTTCAGGTTAAAAAAGATGGATGTAATTGGTTTGGGAGCCTTGAATTTAGATTTAATTTACCGGGTAGATTTTGCTCATTTGGGAATAGAACGGGGCAGGGAAAGACGCGGAAGGGAGGGAGAAGAGAAACTTCTTTTGCAAATTTTGAGGAGAGAAGGAAAATTAAAGGCAAAGAGTGGTGGAGGTTCGGCTGCTAATACTATTTATGCTTTAGCACGAATGGGGTTTTCCTGCGGTTATGTGGGAAAGGCAGGGAGAGATAAAAGAGGGGATTTTCTTCTGGAAGAATTAGGAAGAGCAGGAGTAGACATAAGGAAAGTTAAAAGAGGAAAAGAGAGTGGTTTGTGCCTTATCCTCTTAGATGAAGTAGGTGAAAGGACAGTTTTCGTTTTTCCTAATGCTAATGATACCTTATCACTTTCAGAGGTAGATGTAGATTATTTAAACAAAGCTCAGTTTTTGCATATGAGTTCTTTTATTGGAGACATTCCTTTTAAAGCAGAGAAAGAAGTTGTCAAAAGAGTGAAAACGAGAATAAGCTTTGACCCTGGAGAGCCTCATGCTAGTCGAGGACTTGAGGAATTAGCTCCTATTTTAGAGCGAACTTTTATATTTTTTCCTACGGAGAAGGAAGTAGAACTCTTGACCAATAAAGATTATAAAGAAGGTTTAAGAGAATTGCTGAATTATGGAATAGAAATCATAGCTTGTAAATTAGGAGAAAAAGGTTCTTATGTTTTATCTAAGAGAGAAGAGATAGAAATGCCTTCAGAAAAAGTAAAAGCAGTGGATACTATAGGAGCAGGGGATGTTTATGCGGCCGGGTTTTTAGCGGGTTTACTTCGAGGGTTAAATTTAAAAGCTTGTGCAAAATTAGCTACTAAATTAGCCGCTAAAAGTATAACCGGGTATGGAAGAGAAAATTATCCTGATAAACAAGATTTTCTTTCTTTCAAATGAAATATATATAACGGTCTAATAATGAAGTATAGAATAGGATGGTTTTCTACCGGAAGAGATAAAGCGGCGCGGGATCTCCTGGAAACGGTTTATAAGCATATTCAGGGTGGTAGATTGCAGAAGATGGAAATTTCCTTTGTTTTTAGTAATAGAGCTCCGGGGGAGAGTAAAGAGAGTGATAAGTTTTTGGAATTGGTAAGGAGTTTAAGAATTCCTTTGATAACTTTTTCCTCGCGAAAGTTTAAAACTGCTTTAAGAGAGAAAGATATCAAAGAGTGGCGTAAAATTTATGATGAAGAAGTAATAAAAAGAATAAGCAAGTTTAAAGTAAATCTTATTATGTTGGCTGGTTATATGCTCATTGTAGGAGAAAAGATGTGCAAGAATTATTTTCTCATAAATCTTCACCCTTCTTTTCCGGGAGGTCCTAAGGGAACCTGGCAGGAAGTAATGTGGAAATTGATTGAAAATAAAGCCGAAGAGACGGGAGTAATGATACATTTAGTGACTCCGAAATTAGATGCCGGTCCCCCTCTTACTTATTGCACCTTTTCTCTGAAGGGTGGTAAATTCAATTCTCTCTGGGAAAAGATGGAGGAAAAATTGAAAAAAATGTCTCTCAGAGAGATTCAAAGAGAGGAAGGTGAAAGAGAGCCTCTTTTTAGAGAAATTCGAAGGGAGGAACTTAAAAGAGAATTTCCTCTAATAATTTATACGCTTGAAGCTCTCTCTAAGGGGATTATTAATTTAGAAAAAAGATTCTTTACTAAACCTCTTTGTTTTAACGATAAAATAAAGATATAAGAGATTGCGAGGTTTGTTCAGAGTAAAGCGAGGAATCTTGTTTCTTGTAAATTATAAGGAGAATAAAAGCATTTAGAGAACGAGCTATTAATGAGACAGGTCAATTTAGATTGTGAAGGTCCTCTGGTTAAGAATGATATTGCTTATGAGCTTTGTGAATCCTTTCTTCCCGAAGGGGGTAAATTTTTCTCTTTAATAAGTAAATATGATGATTTTCTTTCTGATATTGTCAAAAGAAAGAATTACGAATCGGGGAGTACTTTGAAATTTATTCTCCCTTTCTTGAGAATCTATGGAGTGGATAATAAAACCATAAAAGAATATTCTTTCTCTCATCTTCTTCCTCTCCCGGGAGCGAAAGAGACTTTGTCTAAAATAAATAAAATGATGCCTACTTTCATTATCAGTACGAGTTATAGCCCCTTTATAGAAGCTTTTTGTGATTTTATGAATTTCCCCCGGGGAAATACTTATTCCACTTTTCTGAATTTAGATAAATACAGAATAAGCAAAGAGGAAGTGAACGAGCTTAAGGCAATAATGAGAGAAATTCTTGATTTTTCTTCCCTGGAGATTGAGGAGGATATTCAGAGATTAGATGAGATTTTTCAGAAGAAGATTCCCTTTATGGAATGTGGAAAGATACTAAAAGAAGTTGTTCCCTTAGGAGGAAAGGAGAAAAGTAGAGCTCTTTTTGATTCTTTAAAGAAGACAGGAGGAAAACTTTCTGAAGTTCTCTATGCAGGGGATAGTATCACCGATGTAGAAGTTTTGAAGTTGGTAAAGAAAGGGGGAGGCATAGCTATTTCTTTTAATGGGAATAGCTATGCCCTGGAGGCGGCAGAAATTGCCTGTATATCTTACGGTACATCTCCTTTAATTAGTGTAGCAGAGGCTTTTTTCAGGGGAGGAAGGAAAAGAGTTTTGAGTCTGGTAAGCGATTGCTCAGAAGGAGAAAAAGGAGAGAAGAAAAAATATATTTTGAGGTTGATAGATAAAGATAATATAGGGACTCTTTGTCGAGAAAGCGAAGAAGTGAGGAAGAAAGTTAGAGGAGAGAAACTGGGGAAATTGGGGTAGTCAACGGTTTAAAAGGGACCAGAATATTTCTAATAAAGGAGTTTCTAAAAATATGCCTTATATTAAAATAGATGTAGAGAAGTGCAAGGGATGTGGATTTTGTGTAAAATTTTGTCCTCAAGGGTTAATTAAGCTTAGTGAAGAGCTTAACGACAAAGGATATCATCCGGCTATTTTTAATAGTGATAAAAAAAATAGTAAATGCACAGGATGTGCCCTATGTGCTTTGATGTGTCCTGATGTGTGTATTACTGTGTATAAGTAGAGAGGATTAATTAATGATTTATTACTTAAAAGGAATATTATCTTATAAATCTCCTACTTTTGTTGTTGTGGAAGTAGGAGGAATCGGGTATAGAGTCAATATATCCTGTTCAAGTTTTGCCAATCTTCCTTCGGAAAATGAGAGAGTAAAATTGTATACTTATCCTTGTTTCAAAGAAGAGAATATTTCTTTATATGGATTTCTGACGGAAGAAGAGAGAGATTTTTTTCTTATGCTTATCTCGGTATCTAGTATTGGGCCAAAATCTGCCCTGCGGATCCTTTCTCGAATTTCAGTAAAAGATTTTAAGAAAGCGGTAAGAGAAGCAAATTTATCCTCTCTAATTAATATTCCGGGTATTGGTGAGAAGACTGCTCAGAGATTAATTCTTGAGCTTAAGGAAAAAATTGGAGGAGAGGGAGAAGAGGTAAAAGGAATGAAGGGAAAATTAATAGAGGATGCAGTCTCGGGACTGGTTTCTCTCGGATATACTCGTGGTGAATCTCGAAAAGCAATAAATGAAGTTTTATCCACTTTTAATGAAAAGGAGTTTGATTTAGCCAGGTTAATTAAAGAAGCCCTAAGATATATATGAGTAAATGAGGAAAAGTAGAAAGTTAATAGAAAACAAATATCTTATCTCTCTAAAGGATAAAAGGGAAAAAGAGTGGTTAAGTGAAAAAAAATAGAAAAAAAATCAGAAAAACATCTTTTAAGAATCTTTATAAGAAAATAATTGGTATCCATGATTCTCCAGAAAAAATTGCTCGGGGAGTAGCTATTGGAGTTTTCTGGGGAATTATGCCTACATTTGGATTAGCTATACTTTTTTCTATTCCTACCGCTTTTTTCCTGAGAGCTAATAAGTTCGCATCTATTATTAGCACTTTCATTTCTAATCCTCTTACCACTCCAATTTTTTATACCTTTGGTTATACCATCGGTCAATATATTTTAAACTCTCCTGAGATAGAAAGTCCTTCTTTTTTCTGGAGAATTATTAGATTAGAGAATTTGTGGGCTATCAGTAAATCTTTACTTTTAGGTAATACTCTCTTAGCTACCATTATGGCTCTTTCTTTTTATATAATAACCTTGAGGATTGTTCAAAGACATCGTCGCAAGTTATCAAGAAATAAGAAAAGATATGTAAGTGGGGATAAAAATGGGAAAAACAATCACTGAAAAGATATTTTCTTCTCATATAGGTCGAGAAGTAAAAGCCGGGGAAATAGTTATTGCTGATGTTGATTTTGCTATGGCTCAGGACGGAACCGCTCCTTTAGCCATTGA
>JAGGVN010000003.1 GCA_021158005.1 Candidatus Aerophobota bacterium
CGGGAAGCATCTCTGGCAAAAGAGAGTCTGTCTAAGGAAAGAACTACAATAGCAAGACCCGTTAAGGAAAAAACCACACCTAAAGCCCGGGAAAAATTATAGAGCATTCTTATTTCATCTTTTATAAAGCTTTGAGTGGAGAGCGTAGAGATTTCTTTTGGAATAGTTAACTTTCCAATATAAAAATATATACCTATTCCTGTTAGGCTCAGGGCAATTCCTAAAATAATGAGAAACCAGAGTGTCACTTTTTCCACCTTATAATACTTTATTTGTTTTTCTACAATTACTCCTAAAGAGTTTTTAGCCATATATCTTCTCCTTAAAATACTAATCAAAGCCATTCTGCGCCTGTCTGATCTTCTCAAATTTTTCTTCTTTCTTTATAGCTTCCTGGCGTTCTTTATCTCCTTTTATTCCTCTTACTCGATGGGAAAGAGCAACTATCGCCTCTTCGTGTCCGTAACAAATTACCATATCTTCAGATTTAATAAGTGTATCTCCCCGAGGCGCTCCAATATATTTTTCTTCTCCATTCACCCTCCGATATATTCCAATTACAAGAATTCCTTCCTGATTTAATTCCAATTCCCTAAGATTTCGGTTAACCAGCCAGCTTTCCTTATGCACTCTAAACTCTGAAATAGTAAAACCTTTGCTCAATCCAAAAAGCTGTTCATAGTCATAGACTCGTAATTTTGTATACTTTGTAAGAAGTCCCTCGATTAACCTACCCATCACCTGGTCTACCCAATGAGAATACGCAAAAATCCATAAACCTATCAGGCCAGCAGCAATTATCCCAAAGCGGAATGCAACTTCCCTTGCTGATTGCCCAATAAAAGTAAGAATTAAAGTGGCAATTGCCGAGGTCAACCCTGCACTACCGAACATCATAAGAATACGAAGAATTTTTCTACGAACCGGATGAGAGACAATTGCTTCAGATTCCGAAGTAGTAAAACCTACACCACAAAAAGCTGATTGAGCCTGGAAAGAAGCTATTTCTCTTGAAAGTCCTGTCATCTTCAAAGCTATCGTTCCGATTCGGACTGCGATTACCGAAAAAATGATAACTAACAAAAATGAAATAATTGTCATTATCTCCTCCCTTAAAAATCACTAATCCATAAAGAATAATACTCAAAGATAATCTTCAGTTTTACCTAACCTCAAACATTCCAAAACCCTGGGAATTTTTAGAACCTAAACCGGCCTCATACCCCAGGTGAATAAGCCGGGGACACCCTTCTAACTTATACAATCCCATCCAGCCTTTTATTACTGTGTAAGAATTCTTCCCTGGAGTATATTTTATTATTTTCTCGGAATTTTTTGTCACTTTCACAGGGATAATAACAAAATCATCTCCCGAGGGATTAATCCGGTAAAGAGCCTGATATTTCTTGATAAGATTTTCTTTTATTAATCGGGAAAACTCTTTCTCAAAAGGAGAATAGTAGTAAGTCTTCTTTTTTCCTTCAGCCAAAAAGAGAGTGCTGTAGATAGTAAGAGGAGAGAGCATTTTAATAATAAGAGGAGAGGAAAGAGGAGGGGAGGTGGAGACTTCAAGAGAAGAGACAACTAATAATTCTTCAAATAACCTAACTTCTCCAGATTTTATCAAATCTTCAGCAAATTGCTGAATAAAATCATTAAGGGGAGAGCTTATATAAAAATGAAAGGGCCCATTGAAGACTATCTTCTCTTCTGGAAAATTTATCTTGAAATTTCCCAAGAGACGAGAGAAAGTAAAGAGCTTAAAAGAACGCTTTCCCATAATATATCCTCTGTTATGAAGAAAAGTAGCTAACTTTTTACTAATATGACGGTAGATAAAACTCTGCAATCCGTAATTATAATTGAGAGGGAAAATAGCTCTTCTTTCTCTAAGAGGATTAAAAGTTATATTTAACCTCATTTTTTGGCATTTCCTACTATTTCTTTACTTTCTCCTTACCCTCTTTCTTAAAATTTTATGCTTTCTTATTGAACTCTTTAAGGTCCTTCCTTATTTAAGAACTTATTTGAGGGGAATATCCCCCTCAACGCAAAAAACTACTCCCTCTTCCCTTGAGAAATTAAACAAATAAAAGGATTAGCAAAGGGAATTCCTATCTTTAAATTTATTTCTCCTCTTTACTATCCCTCTCCTCAAAATATTTAATCACACTAATCTTAGTTAGCTCTACCTTATTGCTTTAACTTTTCTCTTGTTTTCCTTTAATCTTCCAGGCAAGAATTCCTAAAACTACGGCTATAACCCCGGTTACCGGTAAAGATATAGCTTTTGCAGGACAGGCTATCAAAGCTCCCAAAAAGCAACCCCCAGCGAAACCCGAAAACCACCATAAAATTGATTTTAACATTTCTTCTCACCTCCCTTCGCTCAATTTAAAAATAAACTAATTCATCGCAGAGGGTTTAATCGGTTTAAGGGCTATTCACTCTTTTAGGTATTCCCATTCTCCAGATATTTTCTAACTCTTCTATCTCTAAATTTATAAGTTCCTTGCCTTCTCTTAAAATAATTAGTCTTTTTCCTCCTACTTCTCCTATCTTTAAAAGAGGAACCTTATTTTTCTCGGCAATCTCTTTTATTAAAGGAAAATTACTCAAAGAGCAGGAAATAAGGATACGAGATTGAGTCTCACCAAAGAGAAGGGCATCACTCCTTAAATTAGAGAGAGGGAGAGAAATCTTCGCTCCTCGTATATTTGGAGAATTAAAAATACAAGACTCAGCCAAAGCTATAGCTAAACCTCCCTCAGATAAATCATGAGCAGAATTGATAACCTTTCTCTGGATAAGTTCAAGGCAAGTATCCTGGACAGCTTTCTCTTCCTTCAGGTTCATTTGGGGAGGTTTTCCTGATTTTAAACCGTAAATTATCTTTAGAAATTCGCTTCCTCCCATCTCATCCTTACATTTACCTAAAAGAATAATAAGATCTTTATCTTTCTTAAAATAAGGAGTGGAGAGATGGTTAATATCCTCTATAATCCCCAACATTCCAATCATTGGCGTAGGGTCTATGGCTCCTTGAGGATTCTCATTATAAAAACTCACATTGCCTCCAGTTACCGGTATATTTAAAAAATATGAGGCTCGAGCTATCCCCTGAACACACTTTTTAAACTGCCAGAAAACCTCAGGTTTAGTAGGATTCCCAAAATTGAGGCAATCGGTAATAGCTAAAGGTTTTCCTCCTGTACAGATAATATTTCGGGCAGCTTCAGCTACCGCAATCTTTCCTCCTTCATAAGGGTCTAAATAAGAATAGGTTCCGTTTCCATCATTAGTCAAAACAATAGCCTTATTTGTTCCTTTAATACGAAGAACAGCACCTTCTTGACCGGGTAAAACAACTGTATTAGTCCTTACCATATGGTCATATTGTTCATAAACCCACTTCTTAGAAGAAATAGTAGGAGAATCTAAAAGTTTTTTTAAAACCTCATTATAATCATTATCTTCGGGAAGATGAGAAATTTCAAAATTCCTTACTCTTTTAAAATACTCTGGTTCCCTCTCTTCCCTCAAATAAACAGGAGCATCCTTTGTTAACGCCTTCACCGGAACTTTTGCTACCAGATTGTTACCATGGCAAACTTCTAAGAATTCATCCTTTGTTACCTCTCCAATAATTTCTGCATGGAGGTCCCATTTTTTAAATATTTCTTTAGCTTTCCCCTCTCCTCCTCGTTTAACAATTATCAACATCCTCTCCTGAGATTCAGAGAGCATTACCTCGTAAGGAATCATCCCTTCTTCTCTCTTAGGAACTCGAGAGATATCTATCTTTATTCCTGAATTTCCCCGGCTGGCCATCTCCGAAGAAGAAGAAGTAAGACCGGCGGCTCCCATATCTTGCATTCCTACTACTACTCCCGTCTTTATAAGTTCGAGACAGGCTTCTAAGAGAAGCTTTTCTCGGAAAGGGTCCCCTATTTGCACTGCTGGTCTATCTTTATCTGATTGTTCGGTAAGTTCGCGAGAGGCAAAACTGGCTCCTCCCAATCCATCTCTACCGGTGTCTGCTCCTACATAAAGAACTAAATTTCCCTCTCCCGTAGCTTTACCTTTAACTATATCTTCTACCTTAGCTATTCCTACACACATTACATTTACTAAAGGATTTCCTTCATAAGTCTCATCAAAATAGACCTGTCCTCCTATCGTGGGGATTCCCACGCAATTACCGTAAGAGGCAATTCCTTCCACTACTCCCCTAAACAGATAGCAATTACGAGGTTTTTCTAAGGAGCCAAAACAAAGAGAATTAAGAAGAGCAATGGGTCTTGCTCCCATGGTAAAGATATCGCGAATAATCCCTCCTACTCCTGTAGCTGCCCCTTGAAAAGGCTCTATGGCGCTGGGATGATTATGGGATTCTGTCTTCATTATTATAGCTAAATTATCACCGATATCGATTACTCCGGCGTTTTCCTCCCCTGCTTTCACTAAAATATTCTTTCCCTCGGTGGGGAATAATTTCAAAACAGGTTTTGAACTCTTGTAACTGCAATGTTCACTCCACATTACTGAGAACATCCCCAGTTCTGTGAAATTTGGCTCTCGCCCGAGAATTTTCTTTATCTTCTCATACTCTTCTTTTGTTAATCCGTGAGCTTCTATTAACCGAGAAGTAATCTTTTCTGGCTCTTTCATTTACACTCCTCTTATTTCACAAGTCTGGAAATACTTTTTTATCCTCTCCTTAATTATTTCCAATTTTTCTTTTGGATAAGGAGCTATCTTTTCATAATCTTTATTCAAAGTCTTCTGAGAGACAAACTGCTGGAGGACATATTTTTTTGCCCCTTTAATCTGGCCAGCGAGATTAATTATATCTTCCTGGCTCAAAAGAACGGGAACCAGGGTAGTTCTAAACTCATAATTAACCTCTCCGTTGAGTAGAATCTTTATACTCTCTTTCACTTTCTCAAAGAGAATCTTTTCCTTAATACTTATTCCGGAGACCTTTTTATATTTCTCCCAATTTAAAGGAGCCTTAATATCTAAAGCTACATAATCTATTAATTTTTTTTCCAGAAGCTCTTTTAACATCTGGGGATTTGTCCCGTTAGTCTCCAACTGGATCAAAAAACCCCTCTCTTTCACCTCTTTAATAAAACTGGATAAATCTTCACAGAGAGTAGGCTCACCTCCACTGATAGATAAAGCATCTATCCATTTTTTATTAAGAGAAAGATAGTTTATAACTTCTTGGCCAGATATAGAGGGAAGATTCTTATAATTTAAAACCAAATCAGGATTTTGACAGAAAGGGCAGCGGAAATTACAGCGGGGTAAAAATATAACCGCACTAATCTTTCCGGGATACTCAATTAAAGAATATTTATTAAAACCTTTAATCTCCAAGGGAGTAGGCATCTAAATCTCCTTTCTTAGGTATACTCTGTATCTTAACTCTTATAAGCATAGATTATCCCCTCATCTATTCTATACTTTCAGTTCTAAAATTTATCTTTTGATTAACCATTATATCCTCTTCTTATTAAGCTCACTATTTCACCGAGTGTAGAGGATTTACGAAGAAGGAGGCGAAGTAACCTATTCATTCGGTCCAGCAAAGTGAAACTACTCTGGATTCACTCCTAAAAAGGAGGTATTTTCCCTCTTAATTTATAGTCTTTTGATTATATTCTAATCTTTGTCTAAATTCTTCTTGCTTACCCTCATTCCAGTTGCTTACCGGTCTAAAGTAACCCACTACCCGGCTATAAACTTCTGTCTTTTTCCCACATTGAGGACAAATAGGTTTTTCTCCAATTAAGTATCCATGATCAGGACATATTGAATAGGTGGGGGTTACGGTAAGGTAAGGTATCTTTGAGTTATACATAATCTTTTTAATTAACCTCTTGCAGGCCTCTCCCGAGCTCATCCTCTCTCCAAGGAATATATGGAATACGGTGCCGCCCGTATAGAGAGTTTGAAGAGGTTCCTGGTGTCTTAAAGCTTCAAAAAGATCATCTGTCTTATCCACAGGTAGAAGAGTAGAATTGGTATAATAAGGGACTCCCTTTCCCGCAGTAATAATGTTAGGGTATTTTTTCTTGTCAATTCGTGCTAAGCGATAAGAGGTCCCTTCCGCCGGAACAGCTTCCAGGTTATAAATATTCCCTGTCTCTTCCTGAAAATCGGAGAGCTTCTCTCTCATAAAGTTTAATACCTCAATGGCAAACTCTTTCCCTTCCGGAGAATCAATTCCCTTTCCGAATAAATTCAGGCAGGCTTCGTTCATTCCCACAGGACCAATAGTAGAAAAATGATTTCGCAGTGTTCCTAAATACCTCTTACTATAAGGTAATAGACCCATCTTAATATTTTTTTCGACTATTTTTCTCTTAGTTTCCAGAGAAATTTTAGCCAGATTCATCAAATATTCTAATCTCTCAAAAAATTCTTTCTTATCTTTGGATAAATACCCTAAGCGAGGCATATTAATAGTTACCACTCCCACTGAACCCGTAGAATCTCCTGAACCAAAGAGGCCTCCAGTAATATTCTTATCCAACTGTCTTAAATTCAAGCGCAGTCGGCAACACATACTCCGCACATCAGCGGGATTTAAATCACTATTAATAAAATTCGCAAAATAAGGTAACCCATACTTTGCCGTCATCTCAAAGAGCATCCGGGTGTTTTCACTCTCCCAGTTAAAATTTCGCGTTAAGTTATAAGTAGGGATAGGAAAGGTAAAGGGCCTTCCTCTCATATCTCCTTCAGTTAAGACTTCTATAAAAGCCCTATTAATTAAGTCCATCTCTTTTTGATAATCGCTATAGGTCTCATCCAATAACTCTCCTCCGTATATAGCTGGCTCATTCTTAAGATCCTCGGGAACAGTCCAATCAAAAGTTAAATTGGTAAAGGGGCTCTGGCCACCCCAACGTGAGGTAATATTTAAATTATAAATAAATTTTTGAACAGCTTGCTTTACTTCTTTATAACTAAGTTTATCTTTCCTCACAAAAGGAGAAAGGAGAGTATCTATAGAGTTAAATGCCTGCGCTCCTGCCCACTCATTTTGCAGACAGCCAATGAAATTAGCCATCTGAAGAAGGGCAGTATCTAAGTGTTTAGCAGGTTTAGATTCTATATTTCCCGGAATTCCATTAAATCCCTCATAAAGAAGCTGTTTTAAGCTCCAACCAGCACAATAAGCAGTAATCCCAAAATATAAATCATGGAGATGAATATCTCCATTACGATGGGCATCAGCCACCTCCATAGGATACATCCTATCTAAAGTATAATTGGCAATTACCGAACCAGAGACATGCATAAGGAGACCAGACATTGAATATCCTATGTTGCTATTTTCTCTTACTCTCCAGTCCATCTGAGAAAGATAATCGGAAACTACCTTTTCTACTTCCAGAAAAGTAGAACTTAATTTTCTTAAAGTTTCGTGTTGTTTTCTATAGAGAATATAAGCTTTGGCTGTGCGGGCATGACCTCTCTCAATTAATACCTTTTCTACTATATCCTGGATATCCTCTACTCCGGGAATTTCTTCGGTAAATTTTTTTTCTAAGATATCTACCACCTCATTAGAAAGTCTCTGGGCCAAATCCCTGTTTCTTCCCCCTACAGCTTTGGCTGCTTTCCATATCGCTTCGGTAATCTTCTCCTGGTCAAAATTGACTATTCTCCCATCTCTTTTACGAATTTTATCAATGACTCTCATCTAACTTCTCCCTTTCCTGGATAAAATAATCTTAAAATGCTCCGGTTTTCTCCTGATTAAAAGCTGACACTACTTATTATGGATTGAAAAATTACCTTTCCATCCTCTGAACCCAAAAGAGCTTCTGCTGCTCTTTCTGGATGAGGCATCATTCCTAAAATATTTCTTCCTTTATTGCAAATTCCGGCAATAAATTCCCTCGACCCATTAGGATTTGCTTCATTTCTCAAATTACCTTCCTCATCGCAGTACCTAAAAACAATTTGATTATTTCTCTTTAACTCTTCTATTACTCTTTTTTCCGCATAATAATTTCCCTCAATATGAGCAATAGGAATCTTAAGGACTTCTCCTTTCTGGAAAAGGCGAGTAAAAGGAGTAAGATTATTCTCCACGCGAATATTTACAAACTTAGAGATAAACTTTAAATTTTTATTTCTCAGCATTACTCCTGGTAAAAGATTTGCTTCCAGAAGAATCTGGAATCCGTTACATATTCCTATTACCAGTCCCCCATCCAGAGCATACTTTTCCACTTCTTTCATTATGGGAGAAAATCTAGCAATAGCTCCGGTGCGAAGATAATCTCCGTAGGAGAATCCGCCGGGAAGAATAATACAATCATAATTATTGAGTCTTTTCTCTTTGTGCCAGATAAAATCGACTCTCTTTTTTAGCACATACTTAATTACATAGAAACAGTCTTCATCGCAATTTGATCCGGGAAATACTACTACCCCAAATTTCACTTTAATTCCTCAATTTGGTAGCTATACTCCTCAATTAAAGGATTCACCAGGAGCTTTTGACACATCTGATTTACCTTCTCCTTTACTCCATCTTTATCTACTCCCTCTATCTTGAGCTGGATATACTTTCCCATACGCACCTCTTCTACCTCTTTATAATTCAAGGAATAAAGAGCATCTTTTATAGTAATACCTTCGGGATCAGCCACTCCCTTCTTTAAACTAATATATATCTTTACTTTAAACATCTCTATTCCCACTCTATGGTGCTGGGAGGTTTAGAGCTAATATCATAAACTACTCTATTTACCCCATTCACCTCATTAATAATTCGCTGAGAAATTCTCTCTAAAAGCCCATAAGGCAATCTTACCCAATCTGCTGTCATCCCATCACTGCTCTTTACCACCCTTAAAGCAATAGTATATTCATAAGTTCGCTCATCTCCCATTATTCCCACACTTTTTAAAGGAAGAAGGACAGCAAAAGACTGCCAGATGTCTTTATAGCCTTTATATTTCCGTATCTCTTCAGAGACTATCCCATCAGCCTGCTGTAAAATTTCCAGCCTCTTCGGAGTTACCTCTCCCACAATCCTTACTGCCAGACCCGGCCCGGGAAAGGGTTGGCGCTCAATTATCTCCCGCGGTAAACCTAATTCTTTCCCTACTATTCTTACCTCATCCTTAAATAAATCCCTTAAAGGTTCAATAAGCTTAAAATGCATCTTCTCCGGTAGTCCTCCTACATTGTGGTGACTTTTAATAGTAGCGGAAGGCCCTCCTTTAGTAGATACACTCTCAATAGCATCAGGATATAAAGTTCCTTGAGCTAAGAATTCTATCTTTCCTAACTTTTCGGCTTCCTCAGCGAAGACATTAATAAATTCTTCTCCAATAATCTTTCGTTTTTTTTCGGGATTAAGAACCCCCCTCAACCTTTTAAGAAATCTCTCTCTGGCTCCAACAAAATGGATATTTAACTTTAAATGCTCTTTAAAAATCTTTCTTATTTTTTCTACTTCCCCCAGACGAAGGAGACCATTATCTACAAATATGCATTCTAAATTTTTACCGATAGCTTTATTAATTAGCATAGCCGTAGTTGAGGAATCGACCCCACCGCTTAAGGCGCAAATCACTCTCTTCTTCCCTACCTGGTGACGAATCTTCTGAACCGCATGCTCGATAAAGGAAGTCATTGTCCATTCGGGAGAGCATCTACATATACGAAAGAGAAAATTAGAGATTATTTCCCTCCCTTGAGGAGTATGGGTTACCTCCGGGTGAAACTGAAGAGCATAGAGCTTTCTCTTTTTATCTCTCATCGCCGCTATGGAACAAGTTTCTGTATGGGCAAGGACTTCAAATCCTCCGGGAAGAGAGGAAACCTCATCCTTATGACTCATCCAGACAGTTAAACTCTTTCCTAACCCCTGGAAAAGGTCTTCTTCGTTATCTATAAATAACTTTCTGGCTCCATATTCACCTCCTTTTCCCCGCTCTATCTTTCCCCCTGAAAGATAAGCCAATACTTGCATACCATAGCAAATTCCCAGAACAGGAATACCCAATTTAAGAATTCCTCGATGAGGAAGGGGAGCGTCTTTATCCAGAACACTGGCCGGTCCTCCTGATAAGATGATACCCCGGGGATTTAAACTGAGTAATTTTTCCCGGGAAATATCAAAAGGAAGAAGTTCACTATATACTCTATTCTCTCTTACCCGTCGGGCAATTAATTGGTTGTATTGAGAACCAAAATCTAAGATAGCAATCATCTCCTGATAAGGTTTACTGAATTCTGACATTAATCCCTCTTTTCTTTAAATATTCTTTTACCTTCTTTATCGAATACTTCCGATAATGGAATATAGAAGCAGCTAAAGCAGCACTTGCTCCTCCAAGAGTAAAAACCTGATAAAGATGCTCGGGATTTCCCGCTCCTCCCGAAGCAATTACCGGAACATTCACTGCTTCAGAAACAGACTTAGTTAGCTCAATATCATAACCGTCCTCAGTTCCATCTTTATCCATACTGGTCAATAATATTTCTCCTGCTCCCAATTTCTCTACTCTCTTAGCCCATTTTACCACATCAATTCCCGTGGGAGTTCTTCCTCCATAAATATACACTTCCCAAAAGTCTTTCTTCCTCTTAGCATCTATAGCCACAACAATACATTGGTTTCCAAATTTCCGGGAAGCTTTCTCTATTAAAGAAGGATTTTTTACAGCGGCAGTATTAATAGAAACCTTATCTGCTCCTGCTTTTAAGAGAGAACGGATATCCTCAAGAGTTCTAATTCCCCCTCCTACAGTAAAAGGCATAAATACTTTTTCTGCGCATCTCTCCACTACTTCAAAGATAATCTTCCTCTTTTCATTAGAAGCAGTAATATCCAGAAAAGTAAGCTCATCCGCTTCTTCTTTTTCATAGAAAAGAGCATTTTCCACAGGATCGCCAGCATCTCGCAATTTCACAAAATTTATCCCCTTTACCACCCGACCATCCTTAATATCCAGACAGGGAATTATTCTCTTAGCCAGCATTTCTTTGACAAATCTCCCCAAATTTCTTTAAAACTTTTAGACCCAACTTCTGACTCTTCTCAGGATGAAACTGACAGGCGAAAATGTTATCTTTCCAGATACTGGAAGTAAACTCCACTCCGTAATCTGTAGTAGTGGCGATAATTTCTTCTTCCTCGGGAATTACATAATAGGAATGAACAAAATAAAAATAAGAAAAATCTTTAATCCCTTCAAAAATAGGGCATTTTTTTCTAATTTTTATGGTATTCCATCCCATATGAGGAATTTTAACTCTATTTTGGGGAAGGGACACAACTCTTCCTTTAAGAATTCCCAATCCTTTATATCTTCCAAATTCTTCACTCTCTTCAAAAAAGACTTGAAGACCCAGGCAAATTCCCAAAAAAGGTTTTTTACTCTCTATAAATTTATAAAGAGGTTTAAACAACCCGTAAGTCTTTAAATTTTTAAGACAATCCCTGAAAGCTCCTACTCCTGGTAAAATTATCCCTGAAGAATCCAGAATTTTTCCAGGATCACGGGTAATAGTGACCGGATAACCTATACTCTTAAATGCATTCTCCACACTCCTTAAATTTCCCATGCCATAATCAATAATAGCGATCAATTTTTCCTCTTAAATATAGGGATGGGTAATCTTTTATGTTGAGATATCCTCATAAGCTCTTTAACTCGATTTACCTTCTCCTCAGGTAAAGACTCGGTATTATTTAACTCTATCCCCCGAATTATTTCATCAAGCTCTCCATAACTTAATCCCAGCTCTCCCTCATCTGTCTGCCCTCTCCAAAGTCCTGCCGTAGGAGTCCTCTCTATTATTTCCCGGGGAATATCCAGTTCTATAGCTAATCTCCTCACTTCGCTCTTTAAAAGACTTCCTAAGGGAAGAATATCTACTCCTCCATCTCCGTACTTAGTAAAATAACCCACACTAATTTCACTCTTATTTCCGGTTCCTGCTACAAGATAATTTAAGTGATTAGCAAAATAGTATAAAACCATCATCCGCAGACGTGGTTTCAAATTAGCTTTACTCAAGTGATTCCCCGGAGGTAAAGTCTTTAAAATCTCTCCATAAACAGAATCAAGAACTACTTTCTCTGTTTTAATTCCTATCTTTTTGGCTATCATCAGAGCATAGTATTCATCTTCCTGAGAGCTCTGGCAGGGCATAATTACCCCCAATACTTTATCTCCCATCGCTTCCCGCGATAAAGAAGCTACCACTGAAGAATCAATTCCTCCACTTAATCCTACTATTATTCCCTCAGCTCCTGCTTCTAAAACTTTTTCTTTAATCCAGCGAATTATCTCCTCTTTTAAATTCATATCTTCTTCCTTAACTTACGGTAAGTTTCCCTAAGAGACTCAGAGATTACGCGCGTATTAGTAATAACGGGCATAAAATTATTATCTCCCTTCCACCGAGGAACAATATGTAAATGGAGATGCTCTGCTACTCCTGCCCCAGCTATCTTTCCCAGATTCATTCCGAGATTAAATCCTTCCGGATTCAAGACTTCCTTCAGTAAATCTATCATTTGCAAAACAAAATCCATCATCTCTTCCCGTTCCTCTTTCTTTAAACTTTTAAGAGAAGCCGTATGCTTACAAGGAGCAATCATTAAATGCCCATTATTGTAGGGATAAGCATTAAGCATTACTAAAGAATATTTACCTCTTAAAAGAAGATAATTCTCTTCATCTTTTTTTTCTTTCCAGGCTTTGCAAAAAATACATTCATTTATCTTTTTACAGGTTATATATTCACTTCGCCAGGGAGCCCATAATCTTTCCATTTAACTCCTCTCTTCCTCTTCTTTCCACAATTTTAGCACATTATAAGGACTTTGTCAATTTAAAATATCTCTTGCCAATTTCTCAAAAATAGGTTATAAAATAAGTCAGTCTTTTTTGAAAAAGAGAGATGAAGAACTTAAATAAAATATAGCTACAGGAGAGAAGTTATGGATATGGAGATTATTTTCCCGGAAGGTAAAAAAGTAAATGCTCTTTACCGAGGTTTTACTATCAAAACTGACCAGTCTCCCGATAATGGAGGTGGAGGCTCCGCTCCTACCCCTTTTGATTTATTTTTAGCCTCTATTGGAACCTGCACAGGGATTTATGTTCTCCTTTTTTGCCAGGCACGCCACATCCCTACTGAAAAGATAAAACTACTTCTTCGAACAGAAAGAGATAAGAAGACAAGAATGATTAACAAAATTACTATAGAGATTCAACTTCCTCCAGAATTCCCCGAAAAATATAGAGAACAGGTAATAAGAGTAGCCGGAAAATGTTCCGTCAAAAAACACCTGGAAAATCCACCTCTCTTTGATATATATACAAAAATAGTAAATTCTTAAGAAGGGAGTAAGAACCTTTAATTTTTCCCGAAAACTACTTTCTCTGGTTTATTTCTTTCCTCTTGAACAAGGAGCTTTCCCATGATTAGCTCTTTTACTCCTCCATCTTAATTTATTCTTCTTTTTCTTCCTTGCTCCCATTTTTATCTCCTATTTTCTTTTTCTTTCATCGACTTATTCTTAAACCCGCTCCTTTAACTTGACTTTCTACCTCTTCTATATTTGTCCAATTAATGTCTCCAGGAATAGAATGTTTTAAGGCAGAAAAAGCTACTCCATAATCTACCCCCTTTTGAAGATCCTTTTGGAGATACCCCCAGATGCACCCAGCAGTAAAAGAATCGCCTCCTCCCAATCTATCCACTATCTCCAGCTCATAGGTTTTGGTCCGGTATATTTTCCCTTTACTGTAAGCTATAGCTGTCCATCTATTTTTCCATACAGAAATATTCTCCCTTAAAGTTATAGCTACTACTTCAAATCCAAACTTCTCATCCAGTCTCTTAGCTACTTCTTCATAATTTTTGCCTCTTATTCCAAAAACACGGAAAGTATCTTCTTCAGTGGTAAATAAAAGGTCCGTATCCTCCATTAAGAGGCTCATACATTTATTAGCTTCTTCTTCACTCCATAGTTTTGCTCGATAATTAAGATCAATAGCTACCTTACAACCTGCCTTTTTAGCTTCCTTAACTGCTTCTTTAGTTACTTCTTTTGCTGATTCACTTAATGCGGGAGTAATCCCGCTGACCATAAAGAGTTTAGCTTCTTTTAAGATATTTTTCCAATCTACTTCCCCCATTTTAATTCGGCTGATCGCTGAATTTTTTCTATCATAAAGAACTTTACTTGCTCGGGGAGAGGCCCCAAACTCTACAAAATATAAACCCGCTCTATCACTTTTACTCCAGATAATATGGGAAGTATCTACTCCCTGCTCCCGAGCTTTATTTCTTATAAGAAAACCTAAGGGATTAAGAGGAAGCCGGGAAACCCAGGCTGATTTAAGCCCTAATCTCCTTACTCCTATAGCCACATTAAGCTCCGATCCTCCTACATTAACTTCTAATAAATTAGTCTGTTCTAATCTCCTAAAATAGGGAGGAGAAAGTCTAATCATTGCTTCCCCAAAAGTTACTATATCATACATTATTTTCTGTACTGCAAATTAAGCTCTGCTCAAAAAGGCAGAAAACTCTTTGCAATACAAATTCACCTCCTTTTTCTCTGATCTAAGTTTCTATCTCCCGGGACAGGGAAAACATTCCCAGATATAATCCCCCTTCTTTTTGAAAAATTTCTCAGGCATAACCTTATCTAAGATACATCATCTTTTCTTTTATTTCTATAATTTAAAATAATATATAAAGATGTCAATTTTAAAACCTAAATCCACAATAAGAATGAATTTGACAAAATACTACACAGGCCTATAATTGGAGGTAGAAAAGGAAGCTTTTTAGAGGTCCTCACCGAAATAAAAAAAGAACGATATATCTTGAAAAGAGGTAAAGTTATGTCCAAAAAGTGTATTTTAATCGGAATGGATGGTGTAAGTTCTCACTTTGTCTTAAGACTCGTTAAACAAGGTAGACTGCCTGCCTTTCGAAAGATGATGAATGAAGGAACTTTTGCTCCCCACTGTTTGTCGTCTCTACCTACTTCTACCCCGGAGAATTGGACAACAATTGCTACCGGAGCCTGGAATGGCACCCATCAGGTAATGTCCTTCCAGACATTTCAACCACCAGAGCTTCATGGCCACTGGATGGCTGGTTATACATCAAAGGAGAGCAAGGCAGAATTTATCTGGGATGCTGTTGAACGTGCAGGAAAGAAGAGTATTCTTTTAAAGTATCCCGCTTCCCATCCTCCAACAATGAAAACAGGAATACAAGTCTGCGGATGCCATGTTCGGCCCTGTGCACATCAAATTGATGGTGCTCATCTATTTTCGACAGTAGAACCAAGGAATGCTCCTCTAATATTGCAGAAAGTATCAGGGAAGGTAGGACTTATAAAGAGTAAGCGGCCACTACTTATGGGCAAGATGATATTCCAAGCACGAGGAGTAGGAGGTAAGTCAGTTGGAACTGGTTTAGATGAGCGTACTACTCTTTACGGTGTTTCTGATGCTGAATTACCTAAGCCTACAGGTATTAGCCTGGATACCCCGGTATGCAAGCTCCTTCCTCCAGGAAAAACTTTCTATTTATTTGTGGTATCTATAGAAGGTAGTGCTTATGATAGAGTTATTATTACCAGAGACTCATCCGGACAGAAAAAAATAGCCGAACTTGCTTTAGGAGAATGGTCTCCCTGGATACTGGAGTCATTTAAAACTATAGATGGGGAACGTGAGGGAACATTACGATTCAAGCTGGAAAAACTTTCTAA
>JAGGVN010000119.1 GCA_021158005.1 Candidatus Aerophobota bacterium
ATCAGCATGGACGGTCGAGGAAGAGCAATGGACAATGCCTTCACCGAAAGGCTGTGGAGATCACTAAAGTATGAGGAAGTATACATTAATGATTATGAAACTATTCGTGATGCTAAAGAGGAGATCAAAAGATATATGAGCTTTTACAACTGGGAAAGGCCGCATCAGTCACTGGGTTATAGAACACCTGCTGAGGTATACTTTGCCGAGAAAGAACAAAGTGGTAAAGTGGATCTTAAATATGACAAAATACTGTCCGACTAATGGGGTCCACCCCCGGCATAGGACTCATAATTGTATCAATACCATCTTGCAAAAATACCTTTAAAATATCAGCAATATGCTCCCTTGTTTGATATTCTTTTATGAATTTATCTTTAGCCCTACTTATATGCGAGTAACCTAAAAACCAATTTGTTCCTATGACTATGCGAGAAACAGATATACCACCCACTTTTGTTCTTGGAAAATCATCCATAAAAACCTCTTTTTTTTGCAAGAATTTCTTTAGCCAACCACTGACCTTTGTGTTGCTACAGGTGATAAGATAATTCCATCATAGTCATAAAGGAAATGTAAACTTCAACTCACCTTTTTCTGCTTTTCTTATTACACTCTCTACCCGCTCCATCTTCGCAAAGAGTAAGTAGGCTGAGGTATCTAAAACGAATCGTGTAAATTCACATTTTTTCATTCCTATTATTTAATTATATTTCTCGCTCTGTGAGAAGTTTAAACATACCGGTTTGGGCATGCTCTAATGCTATCAACTTTTTGACACTTTTCAATTTAATTCCCAACCTTGAAGTAATAGGCCAGAGTAGTTCGAAAGCCTTTTTTCTTTTAACTAATATCTCTTGAGGTAAAAGTTTAATACCTTCTACGAGTTTCAAAAATTGTTCTCTGAAGTCAGAGATAAGTTCTGCAGGTTTTACCAGATGAGAGTCCAATATGAAATAAGAATAATGCTCCACACAGAAAATCACATAGGGATAATAAGGTCTTCCTTTCTTTTCCCGCACCGCCCGGGGAAAATAAGAAAAGTCGATCTCCCAAATTCCCTGATGTTGAGGGATCATTCTTTTAATTTTTTCCAGACGATTTACATCAACAGGTTTCATAATAGTCTCGGTCTCTTCTAAGAGAGAGGGTTCTAACCATTGATCTCTCCACTCTAAGGTATTTTTTTCTTTCCTGGATACTCGAACTAAATATCGATTTTTTACAGGAGGAATGAACATCTTGGGATTATTTTTAAAGCGTAAAGAGACATCGATTGTCTGGTGTAAAGCTATGGTTAAATATTTTACCTCTTCACTGGCTAAATACCAGGGAAAATAACCCGGTCTATAACTCCTGAATAACGGCCATGAATTAGGACCTCTAAATTTTAAACCCAGCCTCTTTATTACCTGAAAATCCTCTTTCTGCAAAGATTCTCTATCTTCAAATGAAACTACCAAGCATTTTTGAACATAGAGTGCATCCATAGAATAGGGGTTAATTTTTCCTGATTGAGTTTTTAAGTATCCTTCTAATCCCTCGGTACCCAAATAAACTGCCAGGGCAAAATGCTCCCTTGCTCTTCCCATCACACAGCAATAGCCAATCTCGCCATTTACTGGATTTTGAACTCCAAATATATCAGAATCCCACATCCAGTTCCAACATTCTATCTTCTTAAATTCTATTGCCGCCTCATATAACTCTCTCCATTCTTGAATAGATGGTGATTTATTGTTCATTTTTCACTCCTCGGTATATTTGCTATACCGAAATATTGAGAGTAATTTTGAATAATGTTAAGAACCTAACTCTACTACACTATTATTGTTTGTATGTTCATAAATTTACAAAACTCTGCTATAATCTCGCTAATATCTCCATGAATTATAGAAGCATGATGAATAAATCCTTCTTCCACTAAAGTCCTATAGAGTTTATCCAAATCAGGAACTTCCACCCAGCTCCAGGAACCTCTAAGATTATCCTTACTAGGAATTATTCTTCCTTTGGTAATTAGCATCTTAAACTTTCCTTCATATTCTACCAGGCGATTTATGGTAATCTCTCCGCTTTTAAGTTGAAATTCACCTGTTCCCATAGTCTTTTCTCGCCCAAAGACCCTTTCCTGAATACTATGAGGTCTCAGCCGTATGGGGCATCCTTCAGCAGCAAGCGACCAAGGTGCATTTCCACAATGCCAGGCTAAAAAAGTATTCTCTCTTGATTGATGTTGAATGGTAAAGTCAATAAAATGGGGAACTCTTCGTTTTAAATGAGCAAGATATTGCACCAGCATTGTTAAAGCACCATGAATATCAACTTCACAGGAAGCCATAATTCCCTGTTCAGTGAGTCTTCCCAGAGTAAAGCAAGGTGAAATACCGTAAATCTCCTCCATAGCAGGCCAACATTGTATTCCCATACCACTTAAATTTCTCTCTTGGGCGAAATTTTTTAAGACAATCTCAAGACGTGCTGCCTTATCAAGTGTTTCTTCGCTAACTTCCTCCCAGTTAGTTCGCTCTTTGATCTCATTTACAACTCTGGATATCTCTTCCTTCCCTTTTAAAGAGTTTGCCCGAGAAAAAATATCAGCCATAGAAATTTGAATTATTCTTTGATTAAACCTTTCAATCAAAGGATGTTCATTGATAGCACAGGTTTCAAATTGCTCGGGCCTTGGACCTACTAAACCAATTCTCGCTCCTTTAAATCCTCGTACTATGGAGCAAACACGAGCAAAGTCTACTATTTTTTCCACAAAAATTCTTTCTTCAGGAAACACAATTCCTAAAAAAGTAAAAGGAATTTTCCTTCTATATAAACCCGAAGCCACAGAAAGTGTCCCGCAGAAAGAATCACTTCTTCTGTTTCCATCCTCAGTAAAAGGACCTTCCTTGGTGCCAAAGAGAAGAACCGGTATTCCGGGCATATTTTGAGCAGCATAAATAGCCGAGAGTTCATCTCCAAAAGTCATTGTTCCAATGACAATTCCATCTACATCTTTTTCCCTAAAAAGCTTTAATATTTTTTTTGCATCTTCATCATCTCTAACCAGTCCCCTTTTAGTTAAACTCTCATCAGGATAAATAATCTCTATCCCTTTTTCCTTACATACAGGGTCTAAAGCCTTTAAAACTCTCTGCTTCATCTTTAAAGCCCAATTTTCATCAAAAGGGTCTCGTTGCGCAGGCACAAAACCTAACCTTATTCTTTCCATCTTTTCCTCCTGATTTTGATTATTTAATTTCTTACTAAAATGCATTTTCCTCTTTTACGAGGAACTATTGTAAAGTTAACTGGGGATTTTCAATCAGTATTTATAATTATTTCCTCAATTTTTTCTACTTCACAATCATTATGGTATGTTCTCTCGGCTAAAAGAATAAGACAATTAACAACTTTATTATCCTTTGAAAATATTGCGTGATGCCAGGTCCCTCTCTTTAGCTGCACAAAGGTCAACTTTGGAACTTCGAAGACTTCTATTTTCTCCGGAGGATTACTATCCCTCGTAGGATGACCTACATGCATTAATACATCCCCGTCTAAGGGTAATATACCCTCTTCAGTGTAATTGTGGTGTTCAACAAGATTAATCTTAAGTTCCCGAGGATGCACTCGACAAAGAGATATACCTACAATCTCTCCGTTTACATTTAAGGTGGTAAGGTCCGGAAAAAATTCTATAGGCGGTTTTCCTGGAGAAAAAAAATCCTTAGTTGATACTTCTGTTAAATTCACAAAATTCCCATATTTTCTAAAATCATCCCGAGTTAATTTTTTAACTTTTACTTCTTTACTACTCATTATTTATTCCTCCTTTTTTATTACAGTATTGTTTTTAAGATTGTCTCCTCAATCGCTGCTCTTCATACTGACAGATAATAGCAAAAAGAGATACACCTTTATTGGAGATAAACTCCAACACTACAATGCTATCTATATATGAAGTTACTTTATCCTTCTTCTGCTAATTTTTCTCCAAATCTTTTGCACTTTTTTAAGTCGTCTTCAGTCGGTCTTCTTACAGGGAGAAGAGGAATTCCCGCTGAAATTACAGGACCAGCTTCAACTTTATCTATTCCTTTTTTCAAAAAATATTCCTTGATTTCTTTAACAACCCTATCTCCTCCCCACCCAGCTTGCACAGCAAAAGAAACTCCTCTTTTGCCTTTTAAAGCACCCTTGGGTATCTTCTCAAAGAAAGACTTAACTGAAAAAAGGGCCTTACCTCCATGAGTAGCACTCCCTATAACTAAAATATTGCAAAATTCGATCTCTTTTAAAGTAGCTTTCTTAATATTTTTTTCTTTTACCTCTATTCCCTTTTTTCTTAAGCCAGCAGCGATGCTCTTAGCAACAATTTTTGTATTTCCTGTCCAGGAAGCATAAAGAATAAGAGCCTTCATTTTTACCCCCCAATATTTATTATTCCTCTTTCTTTAAAATTTCTACTTTTACTGGACTCATCTCTTTAAACTTTTTTGCATCTTCCTCTGATCCTACTACATCTCCATAATGCATAGGAATAGCTATTTTAGGATTAAGAATCCGGCAGGCTTTAGCAGCTTCCTCGGCATCCATAGTGTAAGTTCCTCCTACGGGAAGAAGAGCAATATCTACTTTTATCTTTTTCATCTCTGGAATAAAATCAGTATCACCGGCATGGTAAATACTAAATCCTCCTGTTTCTATTATATACCCCACCCATCCTTTTTCTTTAGGATGATAAGTCTTATTTATATTATAAGCAGGAACCGCTTTAATGGTAACTCTGTCAATACTTAAAGAGTCCCCCGGTTTTATCCTTTTAACTCTTCCTTTTAATTCACCTTTATCCTTTTCTGGAATAATAATTATAGTTTCATCTACCTGAATTTTAGAGATGTCTTTTGAGGAAAGATGGTCATAATGAGGATGAGTAATTAAAATAATATCTGCCTTTTCTTTTTTCTTTAGATTCCAGGGGTCAATATAAATTATTTTCTCCCCGGTGACTTTAAAACTTGCATGTCCTAACCATTTTATATTTTCAAGCATAATTTACCTCCTTCTTACACGATTTATGGGGCTTATAGTTATCATTCATCCTTTTTTCCATACGCCTTCGTAATTTCTATTAAAAATTCTCTCTCTTTTCCAATGTTAAACTCTTTAGCAAAATTCTTCTGATTAAGAGATATTTCCCAGAAACCACTACTTCCCGCAATTATAAAAGGCTCTTTATCTTTTTTTTCTACTTCAGAATAAAATTTATGCACTCTGGTAACTTTAGCAGATTTTATCTTCAATACAAAGTTTCCTTCTCTTAAAAAGTCAAATTCTTTTAAGGAAAGATTAGTGATAGCATTTCCAAATCTATCAATGAGCAAAATCTTTCCTTTTATAAAATTTTTTTCTATTTTAGGCTGAGGGAAAGGGAAGAAGGCTATTCTTTTGACCTCCTTTCCAAAATTCTCTACCGGAGAACCCTTTGAAAGATAACCGGCTACAGGGGCAAAGATATCCCGGGCGTGAAAAGTAGAGGATACGGGGTTTATAAAATATTTTTCTTCACTCACTTCTATAATCCTCTCTATTTTTTCTTTTTTTAAAACCCAGGAGAGAACTCCGTTGTCTGGCGCAAGGAAATAGTATTTTGCTGTTTTTACCAAAACTATCTTTCTCTTGCTTCCCACACCAGGATCTATCACCACTACAAAAATTGTATTTTGGGGAAAATACTTATAAGAGGTTAGAAGATAAAATGCTCCTTCTTTTATATCCTGAGGAGAGATATTATGGGTTAAATCAATAATTTTAGCCTCGGGATTTACAGAATAAATTACTCCCTTTACTACTCCTGTAAAATTATTTTCTAATCCAAAATCCGTTAATAAGACGATAAAAGACAAGGTATTTTTCCTGTCACTACAAATTTATTTTGAGATTGCTTCAGTCTCCTCTAACAATGGCTTGATAGGCTCTCCGAGTTTCCTTAAGCATTTCTCGAATAGGTAAACCGGCGGTACATTTTTCTTCACATTCTCCGCATTCTACACATTCATCGGGCTTAACTTTTAAAGATTCATACATCTCCACTCCTATATATTTAAGTTCTTCTGGATACTCTCGAAAAATATCTAAAGCTCTGAACACCTCGGGAATATTTATCTCTTGCCTGCAGGGCAGACAATACCCACATCTTAGACATACCTGACCATATCGATATTTCCTCCCTCCAACGGTCTTAAAAAACCATTTTAGCTCTTTTTCAGATAATCTTTCTTTTATTTTAGCGGTAGTTACATTTTCTTCTACCTCTTTTACACTTTTCATTCCGGGAATAACCGTAGAGATATTCTCATTAGATAAAATGAACCTTAAAGAAACTCTTACTACAGGATCATATCCTTGCTGGGGAGAAACAATTCCACATAATTGTCCTCCAGAGAGAGGTTTCATTATAATTACCCCCAGATTAAACTTTTTAGCTAAGGGTAAGATTTTACTCCCTACATTTTCCTGGTCTAAGGGATTATAAGAAAGCATAATGCTTTCAAATTCTCCACAAGTGATAGCTTTTTCCATCACTTTAAGGTCTCTGTGGATACTGATACCAATATGAGAAATTTTCCCTTCCTTCTTGGCTTTTTTTAAATATTCCAGAGCGCCTCCCTTTCCCATCACCTTATTATAAGTCTCCTTATCACTTACTGTATGAAGCTGATATAAATCAATTTTTTCCCTTCCTAACTCTTTAAGGCTAATCTCTAAGTCTTTTCTTGCTCCCAAAGCATCGCGGGCAGTGGTTTTCGTAGCTATATAAAACTCATTCTTTCTTCTCTTCAAGGCATAGCCAATCTTTCGTTCGCTATCCCCATAATTACGAGCAGTATCAATAAAATTTATTCCTAAATCTAAGGCTCTATTTAAGGTGCTATCTGCTTCTTTAAAACTAATTTGAGGAAGTTTTATTGCTCCAAAGCCTAATAGAGAAACTTTCATTCTTGTTTTACCTAATTCTTTATATCTCATTTTTTTCTCCTCTATATTTTTGCATAACCTATAAGGGAGGAGCTACTATCTATTGTTTCTTCTTTCTTGAATTTCCTTTTCAAATCCCCTCTCTGTTGGGTAATAATATTTTTTATGTTTTAACTTTTCAGGAAGATAATCTTCTTTTACTATCGCCCCCGGGAAATTATGAGGATACTTATAATCCCTGCCGTAGCCCAATTTTTTCATCAAGGTAGTGGGAGCGTTGCGAAGATGTAAGGGTACAGGTAAATTCAATGTTTTGCGCACATCTTCTTTAGCCGCAAGAAGTCCCTGGTAAGAAGCATTGGACTTAGGAGCGGTAGCTAAATAAGTAGCTGCTTGAGCTAAATTAATTTGGGCCTCAGGCATTCCCACAAACTCTACTGCTTGAGCTGAGGCTACAGCTACAGATAAAGCCTGAGGATCAGCATTACCTATATCTTCAGAAGCAAAAATAACCATCCTTCTGGCAATAAAACGAGGATCTTCCCCCGCTTCAACCATCCGCGCTAACCAGTAAAGGGCGGCATCAGGATCAGAACCCCTCATAGACTTAATAAAAGCGGAAACTACATCATAATGTTCCTCTCCTTTTTTGTCATAGAGCAAAATTTTTCTTTGGAGAGACTCCTCAGCTATTTTAAGATTAATATGCCGAATCCCTTGAGTATCAGGTTTTGTAGTCTTCACTGCTATTTCTAAAGCATTTAAAGCTACACGAGCATCTCCATTTGAACCTTCAATTATAAACCTGAGAGTTTTAGAAGGAATACTTATTTTATAATTACCTAATCCTTGTTCTTTATCCTGAAGAGCTCGTTCTAAAATTTTTTTAATTTCCTCAAAAGTTAATCTTTTTAAGAGAAAAACTCTTGCCCGGGAAAGGAGAGGCCCGATAACTTCAAAGGAAGGATTTTCTGTAGTAGCTCCTATTAAAACGATAGTTCCCTCTTCAACATAAGGAAGAAGGGCATCTTGTTGAGCCTTATTGAACCGGTGAATTTCATCGATGAAGAGAATAGTCTTTCTTTGGTAAGCTCTCAGTCGAACTTCGGCTTCTTTTACTACTCTCTTAATATCAGCTACCCCTGAGGTAACTGCAGAAAATTGAGTAAATTGCGATTTGGTAAGATGGGCAATAATTCGAGCAAGCGTTGTCTTTCCTGAGCCTGGAGGTCCCCAAAAAATTAAGGAAATTAAACTATCTTCTTCAATCATTTTTCGAAGAATTTTTCCCTCACCCACAATATGCTCTTGTCCCACAAATTCATTCAGAGTCTTTGGGCGCATACGGTCGGCCAGAGGGGGATAAATTTTCCCTGTTTTATTAATATTCCCAGAAAATAACTCCATATTTTTTTACCCTTTAAGGAAAAAATTTTCCAATATTCCTAAAAAGGAACTTTTTGAAAAAATTCTATTTTTTTATTTATTCTACTATATATATGTATTATTGCAAATTTATGAGAGCTTTAAGTTAAGCTCATTAACAAAATTTTTTATCTCCCAAAATTCCTGAAAACTTATCCCTTTTTTCTTCAAGGGAAAGATGGAATTATTCTGAAAGAGAGGTTCATCTTTATTAAATCCATATTCTTTTACTGCTTTCTCGTATTCTTTAGTGCCGGGAATAGGAGAAAATTGAACTAACTTTATTTTTACCTTAAGACTATGAACAAATTTTACACTATCCATAACTTCTTTAAGGCTTTGCCCGGGAAGACCCATCATTACATAAACTTCTATTTCCCGGGATGAATAACCTGCTTCTTTTAAGTTATTTATAGCCTGCACAAATTCTTTATTAGAAACCTTATGACCAGAATTCTTCTGTCTTCTAAAGTTAGATGTTTCTAAGGAGAGTCTGATGGTCTTAAAATTTGCCTGATAAAGTCTTTTAGCTACTATTTTGCTAATGTATCTTATATGCAATCCATTAGGCGTATGGAACCGAATACCTTCATTTTTTTCTATAATTTTTTTTAAGATAGGGAGAATATGTTTTTGTGGATTTACAAGAAGAGCATCATCATAAAAGGCAATATCCTTTATCCTGAAATTACGAACAAAATAATCTATTTCTCTTATTACTTCCTCAGGGTCTCTTTGATAAAATGAGGGTTGAAGGATTCGAGAAGCACAGTAAGTGCATTGAAAAGGGCAGCCAAAGGAAGTGAGTAAACTAATTGAGTCCACTCTCCTCAGGAGATGATAAGCAGGATAGAGTAATTTTTCTCTTTTCTTAAGTAGAGAAGAATAATTTCTTTTTATTCTAAAAATTTCATCAGCTATTCTCAAAATCTTCCATTCTCCCCTGCCTTCTATTATGTAATCGGCTCGGGAAAATTTTTTCGCATGCTTACTACATAAAGTAGCATAAATCCCTCCTAAAACTACCAAAGCTTTGGGAAAGAATGATTTTA
The DNA here is from genome assembly GCA_021158005.1 of Candidatus Aerophobota bacterium. Taxonomy (GTDB): domain Bacteria; phylum Aerophobota; class Aerophobia; order Aerophobales; family JAGGVN01; genus JAGGVN01. The sequence continues at coordinate 9,453 of JAGGVN010000119.1, forward strand.
CCCTTCGTATTACTTCAAATACTCCAGGATACCAATAGGTCATTCCCGAAGTTACTCCTATTAACTTAGGAGGAGGAATTTTAGATAATTCCTCTTCAAAAATGGGGAGAGGTATACCATATCTTTTATATCTTCGGGGAACATCTTTAAGTGAAGAAGGTTTTTCTACTTCTTCTGCAAAAAATTTTCCACAGTCGTATTTCTCTTTTTTCTCCTGGTTTCTTTTTAGAGCAGGATGGTTTCTTTCCATACAGTTAATGAAAGAGACAGAATAACCAAATTTTTCCAGAAAAGCAGCAATATAGAGAAGCCCCAGAGGTTTCATCCATAAATCATAAGCAGCAAAATCATATATCCAGGGATTTATGAGGAGAATATTTCTCTTTATCATCTTTTAGAAACAAATTTATTATTCGCAAGATAAAATCTCAATTTTATTTCCTGGCCACTCTTTATCCCTATTCTTCCTGTAGAAATAATTTTATCCTTTTCTTCTTTTTCTTCTTCGGTTACGGTGAGAAAACCTGAGGTTAAATCTACTCCATTATCTTTCCCGGTAATACCAAAAGCTTGAGTAAGTTTTGCCGGACCAGAGGTTAAATCTTTAATTTTATCTACTTTTCTTCTCTTTTTCATTAGCTTTATTCCCTCAAGTGGCTCTACCGCCCGAATTAAGACCGCTCCTGCCTTCCCTTCTCTATCAGCAATCACGTTAAATAAATAATGCATTCCATAAGTAAAATAAACATAAGCTATTCCAGGCTTTCCCCACATTATTTTTGTTCTTTTGGTTTTTCCTTTATAGGCGTGGGAGGCAGGATCTCCCTCTCCGTAATAAGCTTCAGTCTCTACTATTCTTCCTTTAACTATTCCTTCGGGAGTTTTATGAATGAGAATTTTTCCTAAAAGATTTTTAGCTACCCATTTGGGGTTATGGGCATAAAAAGCTCGCGGCAGGATTCTCTTGGAAATAGAAAGAGATAGGTCCATTTAACTTCTTAAGCTTAATCCCTCTTTCTTCGAGAGATTCCCTTAAATCCTCTTCCTGCAGACCGGGGATACAGGGAATGATAAATTTTCTTAAAATCCTTTTTTCTATTTAATTTCCTTACAGGAAATCTAACCACATAACCTTTGCTCATTCTTAAAAACCTCCTTTTTCCCTCTTTCTACTCAACCTAACTACCTACCTTATCTTACTTTTACCCCTGAGGGAACTTCCTTCTCTACTGTGATAAGCACCACTTTATCTTCTTGCCGGTAATCAGCCGCCAATAACATTCCTTCACTCTTCTCTCCCCTTATCATTGCTGGTTCGAGGTTAGTAACAACGATGCAAAATTTCCCCTCGAGTTCCTCCCGGGGATAATAAGGTTTTAAACCAGCTACTAATTGTCTTCTCTCCGTTCCTAAATCGACTTGAATTAAATAAAGTTTATCTGCTTTAGGATGGTCCTCTACTTTTAGGATTTTACCTACACGCAGGTCAATCTTTTCCCATTCTGAAAAATGAATCTTATCTTTCATTTTTTATTTCCTTTCTAAGGTTTCCCTGAAAAATTAAAATATATGTGCTCTTTCTTCTAACTCATAAGCCTTCTCTATCATTTCAGATAAGTTTATCTCCAGGTAAGCAGCTTTCGAGTTATAATAAGGGGGACCCTTTCGAGAAAATAGAGTAATTACCTTTCCTTCCTGACTTAAAGAGATTCCCTGGCAGGGCTGGTGACTTCTTATAAGAACTTTTACTCCTAATCTTTTTAAAACTTTTTCCGTAACTTTTCTCCCAAATATTCTTCCTGCTCCCCTTGGAGAGGGAAAACTCATCTCTTCCTCTCCCGGATCACTCCAAAGGATCTCTTCTAAGTATTTTTTCTCCGGATGTTTTTGGTGAGCATAAGCTATATCCTGGACTGAGGATATATTTTCTGGAGGTCCCCCATGAAGTACCAGATACCTTCCTTCTACAATAAGACTATGAGGCAAATAGTTAAATAATTCTCTCAAGCTCTGATAGACTTCTCTCCATCTTTCTCCGTATTTTTCTCTTAAGAAATAAGGTAAATCATGAGGTTGAACTCTCAAGTCCTCAGGTCCCTCATGATTACCTCTCAACAAAATTACCTCTTCTCTAAAAATACTCTTTAGTGTTAAAATCGTATAATAAACTTCAGGACTTTTTTCCCCTCTATCCCCATAATCTCCCAGAAAAACAAGATAAACTTTTTCTTCTTTTACTTTTCTTAAAAAACTACTATCTCCTAAGATAAAAGTCAAACTATTAAAATCTCCGTGGAGATCTCCTATTATTATTGCTTTCCGAAGTGGCGGAAGATGAACTAATCCTCCTTCAATAATCTTCTCTCCTATCTTCCCTTTTTCTCTCTCTTCTATTAAGATTCGATTAACTCTTTTTATTAAATTTATTGTGTTGTTTACTTCTGTAATAGAAGCTTCCCTAATTAGCTCTCTTAGCTCCATAAATTATCCTGAGAATATTTGAGAAATGTAATAAACTTAGCAAATTTTAGTATTACCTCCCATATAAGGCCTTAAAACGAGGGGAATCTCTATACTTCCGTCTTCCCTCTGGTAGTTTTCTAAAATAGCAATAATAGTTCTTCCTATAGCCAGAGCCGTCCCATTAAGAGTATGAACATATTCAAGTTCACCTTTTTTCTCTCCTCTAAAGCGAATATTAAGTCTACGAGCTTGGAAATCCGTGCAATTACTGGTAGAATGAGTTTCCCTGTATTGATTTTCTCCAGGCATCCAACATTCTATATCATATTTAGCAGCCGCAGGATTGCCTAAATCTCCGGTACACATTTTTACAACTCGGTAAGGAATTTTTAAAGCCTGAACGATTTTTTCTTCCATTGAGAGAAGATAAGAGTGTTCTCCTTTGGATTTTGAAGGTTCGCAAAAAGAGAACATTTCTACTTTATCAAATTGATGAACTCTCATAATTCCTCGGGTATCTTTACCATAGGAGCCTGCTTCTCTTCTAAAACAAGTAGAAAAGGCTACATACCTTCGAGGAAGTTCTTCGAGACTAAATATTTCGTTCATATGCATCGGACCAACAGATTGTTCAGAGGTTCCTACCAGATACATATTGTCTCGGTCTGTCCGATATATTTCCTCCTCTCCTCTTTCTAAATAACCCATAGCGCGCATCGCTTTCTCCTTTAACAATACAGGAGGGATGAGAGGGGTAAATCCTTCCTTAACAAGGATGTCAAAAGCAAAATTAATTAAAGCAAATTCCAGAAGAACAGCTTTATTTTTTAAATAACCAAACCTACTTCCCGAAACTTTAGCGGCGCGTTCGGTATCAATTAAATCCAAATCTCTTCCAATTTCTAAATGATTCTTAGGTTTAAAACAAAATTTTTGTGGTTCTCCCCATACGCGAATAACTTGATTTTCACTTTCATCTTTACCTTCGGGAACATCATCAAGAGGCATATTGGGAAGTTGAAACATTAACTCTGTAAACTCTTTTTCGAGCTTTTTAAGTTCGGGTTCTATTTTTTTAATCTTCACCGTTATTTTCTTCATCTGGGAGATTAATTCCTCTTTTTCCTCTTCGGAAACTCTGGGAATACTATTTGAAACATCATTTCGCTTTGCTCTCAAATCTTCTACTTCTCGAAGAAGTTCCCGCCTTCTCCTATCTACTTCCAGAAGTTTATCAATATCTGCCTCTATTCTTTTTTTTTGGCAACCTTCCTTAATTTTTGAAGGATTCTCTCTGATTAATTTAATATCTAACATTCTTCCTCTTACTTTTATTTCCCTTAAATATTGTAGAGAAGCAGTTAATAGAGTTAAAGAAGCCTCTCTTTTTAAGTATCTTTGTTCTATAAAGTTCTCTCGCTCATTTAGTTTCTAAACTGAGAATTATCCCTATTTACTTTCTTTTTTTGGTAGCCAGAAATTTAGCTGTGCTACCCATTTCTTGGCATCCTTCACATTAATTAAGAAGGTCCCGAGTTCCCAGGATAGTCTCGATTTGTCCAATTTTACTGTTTCACTACTCATATTAGATAAATCAGCTTGAAGAACAAGATCTTTCTTAAAAAGTCCCTGAGTAGAAACTTTCCGAACAGAATCTAAGGGAATATCAAAGATAATAGTTTCACTTCCAGATTCTCCTTTCTCCATTACTACTCTGCGCGTAGTAATATAGAGTGTCCCCTCGCGCTGAGAAAATCCTTTAGCTTCTTCCTCTCCCATCTTTAGATTTTTAATTTGAGCTTTACTTGATCTTACTATTTCTTCCCCTGATTTTAACTTCATCCTCCTCCTCCTTTTCCAATTTTTTCTATCTTTTATTAGTAAGTATATCATAAAAAGGTTTTTAGGTATTGTCAAGAAAGCGACCCTCTCAATTTTTAGGATCTCTTTATAAAATTTAACCTCAAAAATGGAAAGTTTAATTTAGCCAGATTCTGAACAAAGTAAAGAAAATTAGGTACAGTAATTACCCATCGAAGCAAAATTTGACAACTTTTAAATTTTATAGTATAATTTATTTAAAATTAAGGGAAAAACGATACAACGTTAGTATCAAAGAGAACAAAGGCGTTCCTAAAGGAGCGCTTTTTTTATTTTAATGGTAATTTAATATGAATCTTCAAACACTATGAAAGAGTTCCCTGAGGTTAAAAAGAGTAGTCAGAATTCCCAAAGATTATATTCCCTTCGTTGGTAAAAAGAGTATATTTTATTTAAAAAAGTTAAAGGGATCTTCATATGGATAATATATCTTATAAAGAACAAATCAAAGCTTTATCGCGAATAAGTAAAGCTATCACCTCAGAACTATATTTGGAAGATATCCTTCGACTTATAGTTACCGTTACTGCTCAAATTATGGAAGCAAATATATGCTCGCTAATGCTTCTTGACGAAAATAATAGATTAGTAATCCGGGCAACTCAAAGTCTAAGTAAGGAATATAACAAAAAACCTCCCTTGAAAATTGGAGAAGGAATTGCTGGTAAAGTAATTAAGAAGAAGAAACCTATGATAGTGAAGGATGTGAGACAAGAAAAGGAATATAAATATAAAGATATTGCCAGAAAAGAAGGTCTTTGTTCACTCGCCTGTATTCCTTTAATTGTAAAGAAAAAAGCTATAGGTGTAATAAATTGTTATACTTCTAAACCTCATAATTTTACGGAGAGTGAGATTTATGTTTTGACCTGTATAGCTAACCAGGCAGCCATAGTTATTGAAAACACAGAGTTAATGGTAAAATATAAAGTTATCCAGGAAGAATTAGAAGCACGGAAGATAATCGAACGCGCCAAAGGAATATTGATGAAAGAAGAAGGATTAACTGAAGAGAAAGCATATCTTAAAATTAGAAAATATGCTATGGATCTACGTAAAACTATGCGTGAAGTAGCGGAAGCTATTATTTTAGCTGCTGACATAAGAAAAAAGTAAGAAGGAGGAAAAAATGTCTTTTAGTAGACCGAATGCAAGCCCCGCAACAAAGACAAAAAATAGAGTAAGACCGGTTCCTTCCTCCGGGTTATGTGTTGCCTGTCTAGATGGATGTCCTGGACTTTGTGAAGTAGCAAAATCTGCTATCAGAGGAAGGGAACTTCTCTATCCCCAACCTTTTGGAAAAGTCGTCGCCGGACCCGAAAAAGACTACCCCATAGATTTTTCTCATTTTAATATTCAAGGAACTTGTGTGGGAGCAGTAGGAATAGAGGCTGATTCTGATAAAGCTATTTTTTCGGCAGTAGATATTTCCACCGAAGTAGGCGGAGAAAACAAAATTAAATTAAAGGTTCCTTTTTTTACAGGGGCTTTAGGTTCAACAGAAATCGCCAGAATTAACTGGGAAGAAGTTGCTGTAGGAGCAGCAATTTGTGGAACGATTGTCATTGTTGGAGAAAATGTCTGTGGCATGGATCCAGATTCAGAAATTAAAAATGGGAAGATTATAAAATCCCGGGAAATGGAACGAAGAATCAGAAGCTATAAGAAATGGTATGACGGTAGCGGTGCTATTATTATCCAGTGCAATGTTGAAGATGGAAGGCTCGGTGTTCCCGAATATATCCGGAATTTAGGAGTGGAAGCTATTGAACTTAAATGGGGACAAGGCGCTAAAGATATCGGAGGAGAAGTAAAATTACCTTCATTAGAGAGAGCACGAGAGCTTAAAAGAAGAGGTTATATTGTTCATTCTGACCCTGAGGACCCGATAGTGCAAGAAGCCTACAAAAAAGGAGCTATTAAGGAATTTGAGAGACACTCCCGACTTGGTATGGTTAAGGAAGAAACTTTTTACAGAGAAGTAGAAAGGTTAAGAAAGCTTGGATTTAAATATATTACCTTAAAAACAGGTGCCTATCGTCCGGCAGATTTAGCCCTGGCAGTAAAATGTGCCTCTGAGACAAAAATAGATTTACTTACTGTGGATGGAGCTGGTGGAGGAACAGGTATGAGTCCTTGGAGAATGATGAATGAGTGGGGAATTCCCACTGTGGAGATAGAATGTTTGCTTTACCAGATGTTAAAAAAAATAGATAATAAAGGTAAATATATTCCCCCTGTAGCCATAGCCGGTGGTTTTTCACTCGAAGACCATATATTTAAGGCTATAGCGCTGGGAGCACCTTACATTAAAGCTATCTGCATGGGAAGAGCAACATTTGCAGCCACAATGTCTGCAAAGACTGTAGGAAATTTTGTGAAAAAAGGTAAAGTTCCTTCGGAATACAAAAATTATGGGGATACTATAGAGCAGATTTTTGTCCTGGCAGCGGAACTAAAGAAAAAATATGGAAAAGATTTTAAGAACATTCCTGTAGGGGCTATAGGAATGTATACTTATTATAATCGTTTAGTTACGGGTTTAAAACAATTTATGGCCGGAGCAAGAAAATTTAAACTAAAATATATAACTCGAGATGATATTTTTGCTCTAACTCCTCGGGCTTCAGAAATTTCGGGCATTCCCTATGTGATGGATTGTGATAAAGAGAGAGTGGAGGAAATCTTAGGATAAATAAGAAAAAGCAATAAAAGGGGAACAGTTCTTTTTCCTTTTTGACACATTATGGAAGGGGAAAAGAGCTGTTCCCCTTTTTTAATTTGACATAAGTAATAACTTTCACTAAACTTTTAAAAACCTAAGATAAAGGAATAATTATGGCAAAAGAGTTTTCCCGTTTATATCTCCTAATCCCAGAAATAAGAGAACTTCTTGCTCGTAAGGAAAAAGAGACTTTGAAAGAAATTTTTTATGAGTATGAGCCGGTAGAGGTAGCCCAGATTCTGAATGAATTTACTTTAAAAGAAAGGGTATTTCTTTTCTCTCTATGGGAGATAGATTTTGCTGCCGATGTATTTGAAAAAATGGATAAAAAAGACCAATTTGCTCTCCTTCGAAGTATTGACAAAATACAAAAAGGTAAAATCTTAGATGAACTTGCTCCTGACGAGAGAGCCGATTTCTTTGAGGAATTACCTGAGGAAACAGTAACCCGCCTTTTATCTATTATGCAAAAGGAGGAAGCTCAGAATGTTAAAGAACTATTAAGCTACGAGAGTAATACTGCTGGCGGGAAGATGACTACTGATTTCCTTTCTGTAAGAGAAGGAATAACCGTGGAAGATGCCCTGGAATCTTTACGAAAAAAGGCAAAAGGAGTAGAAATGATATACTACATTTATGTCCTCAATAAGAAAGGCAAGTTAACTGGTGTTCTCTCCCTTAAAGATTTAGTCTTATCTAATCCCGGGGAGAATATAAAGAAAATTATGCATACTCATCCCATTACTATTCCCATAGATATGGACCAGGAAAAAGTAGCCGAAAAAATTGCTCAGTATGACTTTTTCGCCCTCCCGGTAGTAGATGATAGAGGAAGAATGAAGGGAATTATTACTGTAGATGATGTTATCGATGTCATTAAAGAAGAAAATACTGAAGATATGTATAAGATTGCGGCTGCTGGTAAACACCCTGCCGATTATATGTCTACAGGATCTTTATCCACAGCTAAACACCGATTTACCTGGCTCCTAATATTAGCCATTACAGGGCTTTTTTCCGGAATGATACTGGAAAATTTTTCTTTTGTGTTAAAAAAAGTAATTTCTTTAACCTTTTTTATCCCTTTTCTCATGGATTCAGCAGGAAATGCTGGAACTCAAGCAGCCACTGTAACAGTCAGAGGATTAGCTATTGGTGAAGTTCGAGTTGAGGATATCTGGAGGGTGGTAAAAAAAGAATTTCTTGTGGGAATAATCCTGGGATTGGGTTTAAGTATTTTTGCCTTTATAAGGGCAATAATTTTTCAAAAGAGCCCTTTTCTTGGACTTACTGTAGGGATAACAATGATTATTACCGTAACTACTTCTACTTCCTTAGGCTCAATCCTGCCTCTTATTTGTAAGTTTCTAAAAATTGACCCTGCGGTTATTTCCGGACCGTTAATTACTACTATTGTAGATATAACGAGTTTATTAATTTACTTCGCAGTGGCTAATCTCTTTTTTCATCTTTAATGAAACTATCAGCCTGACTATTTTCAATCTCTTTCAATAAACGATGGAATTTAGATAACCATTTTTATAACCATTATATCAATCTTTATCAAAACCCCCTTCTTAATATTTTAAGTACCCGTCTTAATTTTCCCTATTTATAAAAAATTTACTCCCCCCTCTTCTTCCTTTAAACAGGCAATATTCCTCTGAAATCTTTTAGATTGAGTAAGCAATATCCAT
>JAGGVN010000160.1 GCA_021158005.1 Candidatus Aerophobota bacterium
AATGGAGTAGTAGAGGAGAATACTTCCCTTAAAGTGAGAGTGAAGGTAGAGAATGGTTTTGGAAAAGTAGCCCAGGGATGGGGAAATATTCTTTTAAGTGACCTTTGGGCATATCCGGACCCTTTAATTTCTCACGAAAAAAAAGATGAGGTTATGCGAGAGATTTCTCGAAGATTCTGCAGGTTTATAGGTGATTCCAAAATCTTTGCTCATCCCTTAGATTTTTATTTCGAAGTAGAAGAAGAGTTTTTTAGAATCTCCCAACAGGTGAGGAAAGACTTAAAACTTACTCGGGAAATTCCCGCTTTAGCTACCTTAGTTTGTGCTTCTCCTATAGATGCTGCTCTTCATGATGCTTTTGGAAAAGTAAATGGGATTTCTTCTTATGAAGGATATGGACCAGATTTTATGGAGTGCGATTTAAGCAGGTATCTGGGTAAAGAATTTAAAGGAAAGCATTTATCTTTTTATATTAAGGATGATTTAGATGAGAAATTACCCGTATTTCACCTGGTAGGAGGATTGGATAAACTGGAAAAAAAGGAGAGAGGGGAGAAAAATTTTAAAGATACTCTTCCAGATTCCCTGGAGGAGTGGATTGAGAAAGAAGGGATTTTTTGTTTTAAGGTGAAACTTAGGGGAAATGATATAAATTGGGATGTAGAAAGGACAAGGAGAGTAGCGGAAGTTGCCAGGAAGATGTTATCTAAAAAGGGTAAAGATAAGTTTTTTTTAAGTGTTGATTTTAACGAGATGTGTGAGAGTCCCCAGGTGGTTATTGATTATTTAAATAAGTTAAGGAAAGTTTCTCCTCTTGCTTTCGAAAATCTTCTTTATTTAGAACAACCTACAGAAAGAAATTTAGCTAATCATAATTTTAATATGCATAAGGCAGCCAGAATTAAGCCTGTTTTAGTTGATGAAGGAGTAACTAATGTCGCCGAGCTTGATTTAGCTAAAAAATTAGGGTGGTCAGGGATAGCTCTCAAAACTTGCAAGGGGCATTCTTCCTCTCTTTTATATTTAGCTAAAGTGAAGGAATGGAAGATGGTCTACAGCGTTCAGGATTTAACCAATCCTGGTCTTTCTTTTATTCATTCAGCAGGACTTGCGGCCAGAATATCTCCTTTGAAAGGGGTAGAATATAATGCTCGTCAGTATTTGCCTTATGCTCAAGAAGAGATTCAGAAGAAGCATCAACCTCTCTTTAAGGTAAAAGATGGTGAGATTTCTACCTCTACAATTAAAGGGTGGGGATTAGGATACGGAATATGAAATTTATAGGTTCCCATGCCGTTAGTTATCCTGAGAAAACTGGTAGCTATTAGCTTGTAGGTTGGGTAATTTACCGGGGATGATCTTGCACTACTTTATTGGGGATAAACCTCAATAGTAGCGCGGAGCTCGTCCCCCGCAGAAAAAGCCTGGTAGCTACCGAGAGAAGAAAAATTAGGAGGAAAAGATGAAAGAAATAAGAATTGGAATTATAGGACTGGATACTTCTCATGTAATAAGATTTACGGAAATCTTAAATAATGCCAAAGATCCCTACCATGTCGAAGGAGGGAGAATAATAGCTGCTTTTCCGGGAGGAAGTGAAGATTTAAAGGCAAGCTGGTCTCGTCTTGAAGGGTTTCGGAAAGAACTGGAAGAGAAGTGGAAGATAAAAATGATGGATAATATATCTGACTTAACTAAAGAGGTGGATGCCATCCTTTTAGAAAGCGTAGATGGGCGAAAGCACCTTCCTCAGTTTAAAGAATGTATAAACGCTGGAGCGAAAGTTCCTGTTTTTATTGATAAGCCGTTAGCGGCAAATTTAAATGATGCCAGAGAAATCTTTAGATTAGCAAAAAAAGAGGAAATTCCAGTTTTTAGTTCCTCTTCTCTTCGTTTTGATGTAAATATTACTAAGGCTCTTAGTGAAACTCAAGAGGGGAGGGTTCTTGGATGCGAAGCTTGTAGTCCTGCGTCCTTAGAACCAACTAATCCTGGTTTTTACTGGTATGGGATTCATGGTTGTGAAATTCTCTATACAGCTATGGGACCAGGGTGTCAAAGAGTTTGGTGTATAGGGAATAAGGATTATGATTTAGCGGTGGGTCTTTGGAAAGATGGACGTGTGGGGACAATGCGGGGTATAAGAAAAGGGGAAGGATGGGTTTATGGATGTACTCTTTATCGCGAGAAAGGCATAAAGAGAGTTACGGCCAGTTCCACAATTCCTTTTTATGCTCGCCTGCTCGAAGAAATTATTAAATTCTTCCGCACCGGAAAACCCCCGATTAATCCCGAGGAAACTTTGGAGATTATGGCCTTTATTGATGCTGCTAATAGAAGTAAAGAAAATGAGGGAAGAGGAGAGCCTTTAAGACTTGAGAAGGATTGAATTTTAGCCTCATAAATTTCCTTTTCTTTTTAGAACGGTAGCTGCTGCTCCAATAGCTCCGGCATTATCACCTAAGTGTGCGGGAACTATCTTCACTTTTTCTATAGAGGCTTTAAGAGCATATTTTTGGGCATATTTTATCACAGGATTGAAGAGGAGATCTTTCGCTTCTATCATCCCCCCGGCAAGGATAATCATTTCGGGATTCAGGATGTTAACCATATTGGCAATACCAATTCCTAAATATCTTCCTGTCTCTTCGGTTATCCATTTGCACAATTTATCGCCTTTTTTTGCTGCCTGGTAAACCATTTTACAGGTAATTTCTTTTAGATGGTTATTTACCATTTCTGTAAGGATACTCTTTGCTCCTTTCTTCAAGGCAGAAATTGTTCTTCTGACTACTCCTGTAGCGGAAGCATAAGCTTCAAGGCATCCTTTTGTGCCACAATTACAAAGTAGACCTTCTTCGTGAATAATCATATGCCCTATTTCTGCAGCAGTGTCCCTGAACCCGTGAAGGACTTCTCCGTTAATGATTATCCCTCCTCCAATTCCTGTGCCCAGAGTGAAGAGAACAAGATTATTTACATCTCTTCCTGCTCCTATCCACCATTCCCCAAGAGCAGCGGCATTGGCATCATTTTCCAGAAAGACAGGAATGTTAAGCTTCTTTTCTAAAATATTTTTAAGAGGAACATTTTTCCAACCCGGTAAATTAGGAGCAAAATAGATTATGCCCTCTTTAGTATTGAGGGGTCCAGGACTGCCTATTCCTATTCCCAGAATAGATTGAAATGAAATCCCTTTATTTCTTCCTTTTTCTATCACCGCTTTTGCTGATTCTACTATTTGACTGATAGTTTTCTCTTTTCCTTCTTCTGCAAGAGCTTTTCTTTTATCCCTGGTTATTATCTCTCCCTTTTTATTTATAAGAAGGGAGACAATATTAGTTCCTCCCAAATCTATTCCCATAATATAAAGAGAGGTTACTTTCATTTTTTTCCTCCAGGAGAATTTAATTTCCCTAATTCTTTGATTCTTTAGGTATTTACCTCTTAGAAAAGCAATTTATCGTTCTATTTGAGTAAAAAGATATACTCCTCCTGCAAAAAAGAGAATATTGGGAAGCCAGGCAGCTAAAAAAGGAGTCAGGATTCCTCCTTCTCCCATACTTTTAAATAGAGCAGTAATTTCGTAGTATCCAAAGCTTACTATTAATCCTAAGGCAAAATTCGCTCCTTTACCTCCTTTTCTTAAAAAGAACGCCAGAGAGATTCCCAAAAATAAAAGAATAAAGTTAGCGAAAGGATAAGAAATTTTAGAATGTAATTTCGTTTCCATATCCAGAGTATTAAACCCACTCTCCCGGTATTCCTCAATCCACCTTCGCAGTTCTGTAACATTCATTTTTTCAAAAGGAAAAAATTTTTTACTAAAATATGCAGGTTTTTTATTCAGAGGAATAATTTTTCTATCAAAAGGGATTTCTTGCGGTTTTTCCTTTAAAATATATTCTCTTCCTTTAAAGAATATCCATTCTTTTCCTGTCCACCGAGCTTCTTTACAAATAAGTAGAGAAGGGGGAGAGGACATTTTGTAAATAATTACATCTTCCATTTTTCCCTCGTCAGAATAGAATAATCTAATATAAAATAGATAGTGAGGAGGCACCTGGATAAAGATATTTCTCTGTATTTTTCTGGGAGTTACTTTCAAGAAATTCTCTTCTTTAATTTTTTGGGATATTTTGTCTGCCTTAAAAGTTAAAGTTTCATTGAAAAAGAAGAGAGAAAAGCTAAGAATTATTCCTGTAATTAACAAAGGGAGGATAGTTCTCTTAATAGAAATTCCACTGATTTGGATAGCCTGAATTTGATAGGTTTCTATTAAGTAAGAAACAATAAATAAAATGGCCAGAATACTTGCTAAGGGACTGAGCAGACCAAATAAGTAGGGAATATGGAGAAGATAATATTTAACTATTAAGAAAAAGTTTGCTTGTTTGACCAGGATATTTATAGATTGGAAGAGATCCGCTAAAAGATAGATAGCCACAAAAAATAAGATAAATATAAGATATAATCTTAAGTATTCCTTAGTTAAATATTTGTCGAGAATTCTCATAAAAAATCCTGAAAAATTATCTTTTACTGAGTTTTAAGTTGAGGTAAATCGCTAAAGAGCCTATTATTATATTGGGAGTCCACATAGCGATGAGAGGAGGAAGCAGCCCTCCTCTTCCCAGCGCTCTTCCCGCTGTAAAAAGAAGATAATAAACGATTATCAGAGCACAACTTATACCAAGGCTGATGGATTTTTCTCCTCGTTCTATTTTTATTCCTAAGGGAATTGCTAATAGAGCAAGGAAGACAGTAGATAAGGGGAGAGAGAGACGACTATGGAAATCAAGGGATAACTCCCTTATCTTCTCAATATTCTTTGTCTCCCCCTTATTTTTCTCCTCCTCTAAGCGCTTTTTGATCTCTCCTAAGTTCATCTCTGTAGTCTTTTTTTGCCAGAGTATTCCCTGTGAAGCTCGGTTTTTCAAGTAAATAATTTCAGAGTCGAATTTCCCTTGTTGGATTATACGGTAGTTATTTCCAAATCGGTAAAGAGCTACTTCCTCTAACAAGAGTTTTTCTTCTTCGAATTTTCCCCTTTTTGATAGGGTAATCTGAGGAAATTTTGTTCCCCTTCCCGGAAGAAATTCGTAAATAATGACTTCTTTCATTGACCGTGTCCGAGAATCTACATAAGAAGTATATATTCTCTTTCCTTCAAAGTCTATAATAGTATTTTCTTTTATTTGAATTGTGGGTTTCTCAAGAAGTATTTCTTGATAAATTTTTTTATAGTTTTGGTTGCTCCAGGGGGTAAGATAGGCTGAGAAGAGAAGAGAAATTACTGTTAAAAGAAAAATAAATATTAAAATGAGTCTTTCTGTTTGGAAAAAGCTTATTCCTGAGGTTTGCAGAGCTGTAATCTCTCCATCAAAACTGAGTTTTCCAAAACTGAGTAAAATAGCAAATAGAAGAGATACAGGAATTACTATGTCAAAAAAAGCAGGGATACTGAATAGAAGTAGTTTTCCTACCAATAAAGAAGGAGCTTTCTCTACAAAAATAAGATGGGTAAGATTGAAGAGAACACCAATGAACAAAATAAAATTAAAAAAGAGAAATCCAAAAATAAATGGTGGTATTGTTTCTTTGAGGACATACCGGGGAATTATTTTCATTTTCCTTTTTATCCTATATTATTTCCTCTTTTTGGCAAGAAGGCGCGTTAAGTCGTCTAAAGAATAAGCAATGAAATATTATTTTTTCTGATAGACTAATTTACCCTCTATGAAAGTTAATAAACATTCAAAATCTGCATTAAGCACAGCTAAGTTAGCTTTTTTCCCCACCTTAATACTACCCACTTCCTTATCTAATCCTATTACCTTAGCCGGATTAAGAGAAGTTATTTTTGAAGCTTCTAAAAGTGATAATCCACATTTTTTAACTAAATTCTTCAGAGCATAATTCATTGTTAAAATACTTCCCACAATTATTCTTTTATCTTCTACTAATCTGGCTACATCTCCTTTTTTAGTATAAAATTTTCGCCCATCAGACATTTTATAAATCCCCTCCGAGAGCCCTGTTCCTACCATAGAATCAGTCATAGCTACAATATTATTTAGCCCCATAGCCTTAATAGCCAAACGAATCATTACAGGGTGAACATGAATCCCATCAGAGATAACTTCTGCGGTTAAACCTTCTGTCACCAGACAAATATCTGAGAGTTTAGGTTCTCTTACCCCTAACTCTCTTGGCTTTTCTGGAGGGAAAGCATTAAAAAGATGGCAAATATGACTTAGTCCAGCTTCCATAGCTTTTCTTAAATCATTTTCTGTAGCCAGAGAATGTCCTAAAGAGACTACTGTGCCATTTTGGCGGAGAGATTTAATTAAAGGAATTGAACCGGGAAGCTCTGGAGAAAGAGTCATTATTTTTAAAGTTCTACCACCAACTTTTATTAATTCTTCATATTCCTCTGGCCGGGGCAAGCGAAGATATTCTTCATCCATACCCCCTTTCATCTTGGGATTAATGTAAGGGCCTTCTAAATGAGCCCCTAAAACTTTTGCTCCCTTTTCTGGTTGATTTAAAATCACTTCTTTAACATCCTGAAGAAATTTAAGGTATTCCTGGTGGGTTGCTGAAGCTAAAGTAGGAACAAAGCCAGTAGTTCCGTAATGGGGTTCCAGGTAAGATATGCCCGTAATATTCTCTTTTCCTTTAGGGCCATATTTTCCCAGACCATGCATATGAATGTCAATGAATCCCGGAACAATTATAGATTTGGGAATATGAAAGATTTTAGATGAAGGAAGAGAAAGTCTTTTTATCTTGCCTACTTTTATTATTTTATCTTTCTCTATAACTACTTCTCCTTTTTCAATAACATCTTCTTCAGTAATTACTTTCCCTCTAAGAATAATCACTTATTTCCTCCAAATCTCAGGGTTTTCTTCTATTGGCCAGTTGATGACACTTTTCTATTACCCACATTACCCGGCGAGCACTTTCGGGAGTAATAGATAAAGAGGCTCCTTTACGCATAGTTTTATATAAATCAAGATAAAAACCGAGCTGACCGGGACTTTTATCTTGATGGATATCCCAGAATTCCTCTTTCCAGGGAATTTTCTCCTGGTTGTAACTACGGTCCGGTGTAGGTCTTCGTTCTACTTTTCGCCGGGGAAGATCCTCAGGATTAAAATATTTCCATTGGAGAGTATTCATTGTGCCCTTAAGTCCTCCCTGGGTACCCATCACTAACCATTTTTTTTGTGGATAAGCACAGGCACTGGTAATTTCTAAATCTATCATGGGGGCATCTTGAGCCCTCATAATAATTTTCACATGATCTTCGGCATCACCTAAGGTTAAAGTCTTCTTTAGATCACAAAAAATCTCCGGTTCTTTTTCTCCGAAAAGCTGAAGAGCCTGATCAATAGGATGGGGTCCTGTATTATTAAGTGTTCCACCACCAAATTCTTTTAAGGTTTGCCAATCCCATCGCCGGCTAAAACTATGGTAAGCCATTTTTATCATTACAATCCGTCCTAATTTGCCTGATTGAATAACCTGGCGAACTTTAAGAAAATCGGGAGAATATCTTCTGTTTTGAAACACAGTTAAAAGAGAGCCCGTTTCTTTTGCTACCCGAATCATATTATCAGCGTCATCTAAATTGGTAGCCATAGGCTTCTCACACACTACAGCTTTACCTGCCTCTAAAGCCTTAATGCTGTGAGTGGAATGAAGATGATTGGGTGTAGCCACTATTACTAATTCTACCTCCTTATTTTTCAAAAAATCTTCAAAATTTGTGTAGGTATCACAGCTAAATTTATTAAATGCTTCCTCTCTGCGGGATTCGTCAGGATCACAGACGCTTACTATTTTATACATATCCGGTAAAGATTGTAACAATTGAGCGTGAATATTCCACCCACTGCGTCCCAATCCCGCAATACCTACTTTTATTAAATCCTTATCACCGGGCATTTTGACCTCCCTGATTTTTTATTTACAGGCATTTTAACAGAAAAATTTGAAAAATCAATCTTTCACATCGATATATTGAGCCATAAAATAGAGGTATATCTTGCACTCACCGGAAAGTAGGATTAAAACCCATTTACTGCGCGGACTTGATTTTTATTTTTTATTTTATAATATTAAAAGCGATCTAAATAAAATGAAGAAAATTGCTTTGCTAACAAGCGGGGGAGATTCCCCGGGAATGAATCCTTGCATTCGTGCTATAGTAAGAAAAGCTATCTGGGAAAAATTAGAGGTAGTGGGCATAAGAAGAGGATTTGCTGGCTTAATGGTAGGAGATTTTGTTAATCTAAAAGCTTCCTCAGTAAGTGGAATTATTCATCAGGGAGGAACTATCTTAAAGACTGCAAGGTCACCTCTTTTTAAAACAGAAGAAGGACAAATAAAAGCATTAGAGAACCTTAAGAGGTTTAATATAGAGGGATTAATAGTGATAGGGGGGGATGGATCCTTACGAGGAGCTTATGCTTTAAATAAAAGAGGTATTCCCACTATAGGAATACCTGCCTCTATTGATAATGATATTCCTGGAAGTGATTTTAGCATCGGCTTTTTTACCGCCATAAATACCGCTCTGGAAGCTATAGATAAAATTAGAGATACAGCAACCTCCCATGAAAGATTATTCATCATTGAGGTAATGGGAAGAACTTCAGGATTTATTGCTCTTTGGGCGGGATTAGCCGGAGGAGCAGAAGATATCTTTATTCCGGAGAAGACGCTCAATTTAGAAGAGGTTTGTCAGAGGTTAGAAGAGGGGCGAAGAAGAGGAAAGACCAGTAGTATTATTGTAACCGCCGAAGGGGACAGGTCTGGAAGAGCTTTTCAAATAGGAGAAGAGATTAAAAAAAGGGTTAATTATGAGGTAAGAGTAATAGTTCTTGGACATATTCAGAGAGGAGGTTCACCGGTAGCTTTGGATAGAATAATAAGCAGTCGATTGGGAGTAGCCGCGGTAGACGCTCTTATTAAAGGAGAAAGAGGAAAGATGGTGGGAATATGTTGTGAGGGAATTAAAATAATCCCCCTCCAGATTATCTGGAAAGAGAGAAAAAAAATAAACCTTGATCTTTATAATCTTAATCAAATTCTGGCTACCTAAATTCCTAATTCTCTCTTAGTGAATAGTACTTTTAATTTATACCCTTTTTCTGTAATTTTTTTCCTTGCTCCTTCTTCTCGATCAATTACGGCAATAATTTCTATAACAATGGCTTTTTCTTTTTCTAAAATTTCTGCTCCTCTGAGAGTTTGCCTTCCAGTAGTTAATACATCTTCAATGAGAGTTACTTTGTCCCAGGAGTTTAGTTCTCCTTCTATTTTTTTACCTGTTCCGTATTCCTTACCCTTTTTTCTTATAATTACAAAAGGAATCTTTGTTTGGAGAGAAAGAGCGGTTACTATAGGGATAGCTCCTAATTCTGTTCCTGCAAGCTTATCGGTCTCTGGAGAGATGAGAGGAACCATTTTTTTAATAATCTTCTCCAGTAAATAAGGCTGGGTAGTAAATAGATACTTATCCAGATAATAGTTACTCTTTTTCCCCGAACTTAAGGTAAAATTACCTTCTAAATAGCAGACTTCTCTTATTCTTCTGGCTAAATCTGATTTCAAGATAAATCCTTTTTTTGTTGAGTATTGTATAAAGTTAGTATTTCGGGATGATTATTGGTGACAGCAACAGTATGTTCAAAGTGAGCTGAAAGCTGACGGTCTTTGGTAACAATTGTCCAGTGGTCTTTTAAAATTTCCACTTCAGAATTTCCCATATTGACCATTGGTTCAATAGCCAGAACCATCCCCTCCTCTAACTGAGGACCGTGACCAGGTTCACCAAAATTAGGTATAGCTGGTTCTTCATGAAGCTTCCTTCCTATACCATGACCCGTAAGGTCTTTAACTACGGAAAAACCATTTTTTTCTACATAGTGTTGAATAGCAAAGGATATATCCGAAACTCTCTTTCCTCTCCTTGCCTGTTTAATTCCTTTATAAAGAGCCATTTTTGTTACTTTTAATAATTTACGCACTTCTCTACTTACTTTCCCTATAGGCACTGTGATGGCAGCGTCGCTATAATATCCTTTCCAGTTGACCCCTAAATCCAGACTAACAATATCTCCCGGACGGATTTGCCGAGGACCAGGTATTCCGTGGACTACTTCTTCATTTAGAGAAACGCATAAAGAATAAGGAAACCCTCTATATCCTTTAAATGCCGGTTTTGCCTTTTGTTTTAAAATTAGGCTCTCTGCTAATTTATTTAAATCAAAGGTAGTTATCCCCGGATTATTCATAATAGTTTTCTCAAGCTCCTTGAGAACTCCTGCAAGAATTTGACCAGCTTCACGCAAATATTTTAATTCCTTTTCAGACCTTTTAGCAATCATTAGTGCTTATCTATCTTATTTTAAGTTATATTTTTGTTAGATTAATGAAAGTTTACCAAAAGCAAAGAATTTGTAAATACCCCCTCAAGTAATTTAAGACCCTTGATAATTTTAGAAAAGATTATAGTATATAAACAGAGATAGTTTTCGAAATTTTTTAACAAATTTTCAGGCAAAACTTTAATTTGAGGTGTTGTGAGAATGAGTAAAACTAATGGAGAAATCATAAAATTAAATGATGTATGGGTTTATTATGCTCGTAAGCCTGTTCTGAAAAAAATAAATTTATTAGTGTATAATAAAGACTTTCTAGGAATAATAGGTCCAAATGGTGGAGGAAAAACCACATTATTAAAAGTAATTTTGGGATTAGTGAAACCAGCCCGGGGGAGAATCTCGGTTTTCAATCTTTCTCCTGAAGAAGGCCGGAAATATATTGGCTATGTTCCTCAGAAACCCTTATTTGACCCCAATTTTCCTATTAGTGTTTTTGAGGTGGTAATGATGGGACGATATAGAAGAAGGGGACTATTCAGAAGTTATACGAAAGAAGATAAGAAGGTAGTTCTTAGAGCACTGGAGAAAGTAGGAATGGATAAGTATAAGAATGAGCAAATAGGAGAACTTTCCGGTGGAGAACAACAGAAAGTCTTTATTGCCAGAGCACTGGTGAGTGAACCTAAGCTTCTACTTCTTGACGAACCACTGGCTAATGTAGATGAGAGGATGCGCAAGGAACTTTATGAATTATTAGGTGAACTAAATAATCAAATGACTATTATTTTAGTTTCTCACGATATTGGTGCGGTTTCTACCTATGTGAAAAAAATTGCTTGTCTTAGCCAGACACTCTTTTATCATGGAAAGAAGGAAATAAGGAAAGAAGATCTGGAGAGAGTATATCAGTGCCCGATTGATTTGATAGCTCATGGGATACCTCATAGAGTATTAAGGAAACATAACTAATGATTACCTTATTTAAATATGAATTTATGAGAAATGCTCTTATTGCGGGAGTATTAGTAAGTTTTATTTGCGGGATAATGGGAGTTTATGTAATTACAAAACGCATTGTTTTCATTAGTGGAGGAATTGCCCATTCTTCATTCGGAGGAATTGGATTAGGTTATCTTTTAGGAATAAATCCTGTTCTGGGAGCTCTATTTTTTTCTTTATTTTCCGCATTAAGTATCGGGATTATAAAAAGGAAAACAAAATTATATGAGGATACAGCTATAGGGATCATTTGGGCAATGGGAATGTCACTGGGAATTATATTTGTAGGTTTAAGTAGAGGATTTACTCCCGACCTTTTTGGTTTTCTTTTTGGAAATATTTTATCGGTAAATCTTTCTGATATAGCTTCAATAATTAGTTTAAGCACAGGGGTTCTTTTAATAATTATGTTATTCTTTAAGGAATTGCTTATTATCTCTTTTGATGAGGAGTTTGGAGAAGTAATAGGGGTTCCCGTAGATTATTTATATTTTTTATTTTTATGCCTGGTGGCTATAACGGTAATAGTTTTGATGAAAGTGGTAGGAATTATCCTGGTTATTGCTCTCCTTACTATTCCTGCAGCTACAAGTAGTCTCCTTACTAAGAATATAAAGAAGATGATGTTGGCCTCAATTCTAATAAACATCTTATCGGTCGTTCTCGGATTACCACTCTCTTATCTTCTTGATGCTCCCTGCGGGGCAACGATTGTGCTCCTCTCAGGAGCTATTTTTCTTCTTGTTTTTTTATTTAAATCATATGTTTTATGAAAGATAATTTTCAGCGAAAATTGCTTATCTCTTTACTTATGAGGAAAGAAGAAGGTTTTAGGTTTTGAAGAAAACCAAGATTGAGTCCTCTTTGTTCATTAAAGGAGGAGTATTTTGGCTTTAGTAAGAGGTGAGGGAATTTCTAAATCTTACGGAGATAATCTCCTCATAGAAAAGGTCTCTTTCAGTATAAATGAAAAAGAGAAAATCGGACTTATTGGGAGAAATGGGGTAGGGAAGACTACTTTTTTGCGGTTGATATCCGGCGAAATTGAACCAGAGGAGGGAAAAATTGAAAGAAAGAAGAATCTGCAGTTTGGGTATTTACCCCAGAAGGTTCCTCTTTCCTCGGAGAAAACTCTTTATGAGGAAGTTAAAGAAGTTTTTGATGAAATTCTGAAACTGGAGGAAAAGATAGACAATTTGACCACACTAATGAGTAGAGAAGAAGGGGATATTTCCCATTATCTTAAAGAATTTGATAAACTTCAAGAAGAATTTGAAGAGAAAGGTGGATATATCTACGAAGCGAAAATAAAAGAGGTTCTTTTTGGACTCGGTTTTACCGAAGATAAATTTAAAATGAAGATAAGCGATCTTAGTGGTGGAGAGAAAAGCCGAATCTCTTATAGCAAGCTTCTCTTAAAATCATCGGACTTATTATTATTAGATGAGCCCACTAATCATTTGGATATTGAAGCTATTGAGTGGTTAGAGGGTTTTCTTCGAGATTATGATAAAGCTTTTGTAATTGTCTCCCATGATAGATATTTTTTAGATAAAGTAGTAGAAAAAGTATGGGAAATTGAAGAGAGAAAATTAAAAGAATATCGGGGAAATTATACTAGTTATATAAGGAAAAAAGCAGAAATTCTGGCTCGAAGAGAAAAGGAGTACAATCTTCAGAAAAAACAGATTTCTCATCTGGAGGAGTTTATCAGGAGAAATATTGGAGGAAGAGCTCCTACACAGGCTAAAAGTCGAGAAAAGAGACTCCAAAAATTAAAAAGAGTGGAAAAACCTCAAAAAGAGAAAGAGATAACTTTTCAATTTTCTCCTAAAAATAGGGGAGGAGATAGTGTCCTTAAAGTATCTCGCTTAAGTAAGATGCTGGGGAATAAATATCTTTTTAGAGATTTAAATCTTGAGCTTACAAGAGGGGATCGGGTAGGAATAATAGGTCCAAATGGAGTGGGAAAAACTACTTTCTTACGAATAATTATGGGAAGAGAGAAACCTACAGAAGGAAGAGTAAAAATTGGGGAGAGAATAAGGTTAGGATATTATGACCAACATCTCCTGGAGCTTGAGGAAGAAAACTCTGTTATTGAAGAAGTCTGGAAAGTAAGTCCTGATTTAGAAAAAAAAGAAATTTATTCTTTTCTGGGAAAGTTTCTCTTTAGCGGAAAAGAAGCTTTTACCTCCATAAGTGAGCTAAGTGGAGGAGAAAAGGCCCGAGTTCTTCTGGCTAAACTTGTCCTTGCCGGAATAAACTTCTTGGTTATGGATGAGCCTACCAACCATCTCGATCTTTATTCACGAAATATTCTGGAAGAGGCCTTAGAGAAATATCAGGGAACAATTCTTTTTGTCTCTCATGATAGAAGTTTTCTCGACAGGATAGCAAGAAAAATTCTTTATTTTTATAAAGGAGGAAGAACAAAATTATATCTGGGAAATTATTCCTCCTTTTTGAAGAGGGAAGAAGAGAAAAAGATTTTAGTTTGTTGAAATCTTCTTTAGAAAATATATAATATTTAAAAAAATGGAACTTTATAAACTTTCTCCAAAATTACAAAAATTTAATGAGTTTCCCGCTATTATGGTTGGAGGAGGTGCTCTGAGAGCGTTTATTCGTTTTTCCCGGGAGATAAAAGATGGAGATTTTGTATTAAAGAAGCAAAAAAACTCCTCTCTGGAGGAAATTAAAGAAGAGATTATCCCGAAAGCGAATATTGAATATATGCAAAGAGAATCCGATTATGGATTTATGAGATGTGTTGATTCTGAAGATAAAAAAAGAGGCGGAAAAAATCTTTATTTAGATTTTATGGAAGGAAAGATTAAGGGAGAAAGAGAAAATCAAGAGATTTTAATTGATGAAAAGTTTGTTGAGAATAGCCAGAAAATAAAAATCACCTTTAAAAATAGAGAATTTGAATTTTATGTCCCTGAATATAAAGATTATTTAATTTTGAAGATTGTTTCTGCTCGAAAGAGTGATGCTCTCGATATAGCTGCCTTAATTCAGGAAAAGGGGATACCTCCAGGGATAAAGAAAAGAACAAAACAAATTCTTCCCTACCCTCAGATTTTTGATGAAGGCTTAGAAAAGATAAAAGGAGATATTTCCCATTCGGAGTTTATTAAGCTCTGGTCAGAAACTTTTAAGAGCACGGAACTTACTGAAGAAATTAAGCAAAAAATTCTCTCTGAAATAATTAAATTAAAAGAGTATTAATCTATGAATAATATAAAAAAATTAGTTCAAAAAGAGCTTAAATGCTATAAAGTTTTTTTAGTTTTTTATTGGGTTCTTATAGTAACAGGAATAACTTTCACAGTATATTCTCTGGGAGCGTATTTATACTTTCTAAAGAGAATGGAAAGCGTCCAGATATTAATAAAGATACTTCTTTTTCCAGAAGGGTACGAAAAAAATCTCGGGATTATAATATGGCATTATTATCTTATTCCTGTAGTTTTAGGAATAGTCACTATTCTCTGCGGAATAATTCTCTTACGTTCTTTAAAGATTAATCATACATTTGCTTTATATATCAATAAAAATCTGAAAAAAGACTTCAGATAAACTTTCTTAATTATATTTTCAGCCAGGATTATAGGTATAATTTGTTCCAGAAGTTATAAGAAAAGAGGAGGAATACTCTCAAGGAGAATCCCCATGGAAAGTAATATGGATAAAGAACATTCAAAGAGGAGCTTCACGATTCGTGATTTACCTATCTCCGAGCGACCAAGAGAAAGACTTTTGAAATATGGTCCAGAAACACTATCATTACAAGAAATTTTAGCTTTAATTTTAGGAAGAGGGATTTCTGGAGAATCAGTATTAGTAACTGCTCAGAGGATTTTGAATAAATTCAGAAATTTAAAGGATTTAGCTTCGGCTTCATTAGAGGAACTCTCTAAAATTAAAGGGGTGGGTTTAGCGAAGGCATCTCAGATTAAAGCTGCTTTTGAATTAGGAAGAAGAAAAGAAGACAGTTTTTACCAGTATTACCAGCAAAAGAGAATAAAAATACCAGAGGATGCGGTAAACTTAGTAAAAAGTAGATTAAAAGGAAAAAAGAAAGAGTATTTTTTAGTGCTTTTACTCTCTGTAAAGAACCAATTGCTCAATATTGTTGAAATTTCTAAGGGTTCTCTCGATTCTAACATTGTACATCCTCGGGAAGTTTTTAAAGAAGCCATTTCTGCAAGTGCCGCTTCCTGTATATTCATCCACAACCATCCCTCTGGAGATCCCACGCCTTCTGAAGAGGATATACAGCTTACCAGAAGACTTAAAGAAGCAGGAGAAATAATAGGAATTGATGTATTAGACCACATTATAGTTACAGATTTAAAATTTGTGAGTTTAAAAGAAAAGACTCTCCTCTGAGTAAAAGTTTAGGCAAACCCCTCAAGGTTGCGATGAATTAATTTCTAACCATACTTTCTATTGTCCATCCTGCCGTTGTCAATTTCTTCAAGATTTTGAGATGTTTCCTTGACAGAGAAAGCCAATATATTATACTTTCTAAAAATAATCCCAGTAGTTTTTTAAAAATGAAGGAAGAGAGATTGATTAGAGATAGAGAGCAAAAATTTAAGGAGTGGCTCAGAGAAGAAGGTAATCCTTATGAAGTAAGATTTGTCCGTTCTTCCTCTACGGGGAAGATAAGAGAAAAGTATGAGAATCTTTCTTGTGGAGAAAAAACAGAGGTAAAAGTTTCTCTGGGAGGAAGGATTATTAATCGGAGAAGACATGGAAAGGTAACTTTTGCCGATATAAAAGATGGAGAAGGGAAAATTCAGCTCTATATCCGTTATGATACTCTGGGAGAGAAAAAATATACTCTTTTCCAAAAACTTGATTTAGGAGATATTATAGGAGTAGAGGGAAAGATTTTTAAAACGGCTACTGGCGAATTAACTATTGAGGTTTTTAGTTTTTTTCTCTTAGCTAAATCTTTCCGTTCCCTTCCCGAAAAGTGGCATGGACTCCAGAATGTGGAATTGCGCTACCGTAAGCGTTATCTGGACCTATTGTGTAACTCTAAGGTAGAGGAAATATTTATTCAAAGGGGGCAAATAATTAAATCTATAAGAGAATTTTTAGATAAAAGGGGGTTTCTGGAGGTAGAGACTCCGGTAATGCAGCTTCTTCCTGGAGGGGCAACGGCCAGACCTTTTCGGACCTATCATAACGCATTAGAAAGAGAGTTTTATCTTCGTATTGCTCCGGAGCTTTATCTTAAGAAACTGATAGTGGGAGGAATGGAGAAAGTATATGAATTGAGCAAAAATTTCAGGAATGAGGGAGTAGATAGATTTCACAACCCTGAATTTACTATGTTAGAGGTATATGCTGCTTATAGTAATTATGAAGATATGATGAAACTGAGTGAAGAGCTTGTAAGTAGCGTAGTTAGAAAGATAAAAGGAACTCTTCGTATCCATTATCAAAAAAAAGAAATAGATTTTTCTCCTCCCTGGAAGAGAATAACTTTTGAGCAAGCTCTGAAGAAAATAGGGGGAGTGCAGGTGGATTATAAAAATGAGAAGCAACTTAAAGAAGTGGCTAAAAGAGAAGGGTTAAATATAGAGGGTTTGAGTAGAGCTCAGATATTAGAACATCTTCTTGAACGAAAAGTTTCTTCTTATTTAGTTCAGCCCACTTTTGTATTTGATTATCCTCAAGAGACTTCTCCTCTCGCCAAGAGAAAGAAGGATGACCCTTCCCTCATAGAGCGTTTTGAAATATTTGTGGGAGGAGAAGAGATAGGAAATGCCTATTCGGAATTGAATGATCCCCTTGAGCAACGAGAAAGAATGGGAGAGAGAAAAGATGAAGATTTTTTAGAAGCTCTTGAATATGGAATGCCTCCTACTGGAGGTTTAGGAATAGGAATAGATAGATTGGTAATGCTTTTAACTGATTCCTCTTCCATCAGAGAAGTGATTCTTTTTCCCCAAATGAGAGCAAAATCGATTAAAGATGAGAATTAAACATCTTTGAATTTTTGGTTCAATGACTGTTAATAGCAAAATAATAAGGTTTAAAGGAGTTCGGAAATGTCTTTATGGGTATATATTGATGGAAGATATGTTTTGAAGGAAGAGGCGAAGATTTCTATTTTTGACCATGGCTTTCTTTATGGAGATGGAGTATTTGAGGGGATCAGAGCTTATGGAGGGCGGGTATTTAAACTGAGCGAACATCTACAAAGGTTATATAATTCGGCAAAAGCCATTGCTCTGAAAATTCCTTTAAAGGAAGAGGAACTAAAAGAAAAGGTTTTAGAGACTTTAAGAAAAAATAATCTAACAGATGCCTATATTCGGTTAATAGTTTCTCGAGGAGAAGGAGACCTGGGCTTGGATCCTCACAAATGTCCCCGAGCTTCTGTAATTATCATTACTGACAAGATAAAAATTTATCCTGAAGAACTTTATAAAAAGGGATTAGCAGTAATTACTGCTTCTACCAGGAGAAATATTCCCTCGGCTCTGGACCCTCAGATTAAGTCTTTAAATTATCTCAATAATATTCTGGCAAAGATAGAGGCAAAGCTAAGAGAAGCCCCTGAGGCTATAATGCTTAATAAGGATGATTATGTAGCTGAGTGCACCGGCGATAATATTTTTATGGTAAAGGAGAAGATCCTCTTTACTCCCCCTCTTGGGGTAGGAATTTTGAAGGGAATTACCCGTGATGTAGTTATAGAACTGGCAAGAGAAGAAAATGTTCTTGTAAAAGAGGAACCATTTACTCTGGCTACCCTTTATGGTGCAGAAGAGTGTTTTTTAACGGGGACAGCAGCAGAGATTATTCCGGTAACCCGGGTTGATGGAAGAGTTATTGGAAGAGGAGAGCCAGGAATAATTACCAAAAAACTTATAAAAAGATTTAGAGATTTAACTCTACGAGAAGGGGTTCCTATTTATTAAGGAGGAGATGATGGCTAAAATTTATTATGATAAAGATGCAAACATAGAGATCCTGAAAAAGAGAAGAGTAGGAATAATAGGTTATGGCATTCAGGGCCATGCTCAAGCACAAAATTTAAGAGATAGTGGGATAGAGGTGGTGGTTAGTGATCTTGAGAAGAGTCCAAATTGGGAAAGAGCCAAAAATGATGGTTTTACTCCGGTATCAGCGGCTGAAGTCTCTAAAAAGACAGATGTTATTCAAATTCTTACTCAGGATCACGTTCAGGCAAAGGTTTTTAAAGAGGAAGTTTTGCCTTATTTGAAAAAAGGTTCTGCTTTAGCTTTTTCTCACGGATTTAATATTCATTTTCACCAGATTACCCCTCCGGAAGGGATAGATGTCTTTATGGTAGCTCCTAAAGGACCGGGTAGTTTAGTACGAAAAATGTTTTTAGAGGGAAAAGGTGTTCCCTGCCTGATTGCTGTCTATCAAAATGCCACAGGGTCAGCTAAAGATTTAGCTTTATCCTACGCTAAAGCTATAGGAGGAACGAGAGCAGGGGTGATAGAAACAACTTTTCGTGAAGAGACAGAAACAGACCTCTTCGGAGAGCAGGTAGTTCTTTGTGGAGGAGTAACTTCCCTGATTAAAGCTGCTTTTGAGACTTTAGTGGAAGCTGGTTATCAACCGGAGATGGCCTATTTTGAGTGTCTCCATGAATTAAAATTAATTACTGATTTAATTTATGAGAGAGGAATAATGGGGATGAGAGCGGCGGTAAGTGATACTGCTGAATATGGTGACCTCACTCGCGGACCAAGAGTCATTAATAGCCAATGTAGAGAAGAAATGAAAAGGATTCTTGGAGAAATTCAATCCGGAGAGTTTGCCCGAGAGTGGATTTTAGAAAATCAAGCTGGTCGTCCTGTCTTTAATGCTTTAGTTGAAAAGGAGAGGAAACATTTAATAGAAAAGGTGGGTAATAAGCTCAGAGAAATGATGAAATGGATTAGAGGATAAAAACTTGACTAAACATATTATTTCTGTAGAAGTAGAAAATCGTTTTGGTATATTAGCCCGAGTGGCTTCTCTATTTAGCGCCCGGGGTTTTAATATTGATAGTTTAACTGTAGGGGAAACAAGGGACCAAAGTATTTCTCGTATGACTCTGGTGGTGCCGGGAGATGACCAGATTATTGAACAGGTGATTAAGCAACTCCGTAAGTTAATCGATGTGATTAAAGTTGTAGATCTAACTGAAAGAGACATAATAGAAAGAGAATTGATTTTGGTAAGGGTGAAAGCAAGAAAGGAAGATAGAGCAGAAATTATGCGAATAGTAGATATCTTTCGAGCAAAAATAGTTGATGTCCATCCGGAGAGTTTAACTATAGAAGCTACAGGAGCGGAGGGGAAAATTAAGGGACTCCTTACTCTCTTGAAATCTTTTGGGATTCAAGAAATGGTTCGCACCGGTAAGATTGCTATTCAAAGAAAGAGTTAAATGGTAGAAAAAACTCTTGTTTTAATCAAGCCTGATGGAGTCTGTAGAGGATTAATTGGAGAGATAATAAGGAGATTTGAGAAGGAAGGGTTTAAAATATCGGGTTTAAAAATGATTTATTTCACTAAAGAGAAAGCGGAGGAATTCTATAATATTCACCAGGGGAAATACTTTTTCCCGGGGTTGATTAAGTTTATGACTACTGCTCCTTCGGTGGCGTTAATAGTAGAGGGAGAGAATGCGATAGAGCGCGTGAGAAAGATTATGGGAGAGAGAAAACCTGAGAATGCTGCTCCGGGAACTCTTCGGAAAGAGTTTGCTTCTGATGGAAGGAGAAATATTATCCATGGATCAGATTCCAGCCTTTCTGCTCGCAGGGAAATTGAATCTCTTTTTAAATCTGGGGAAATCTTTTCTTATGAAAAAGGAGATTGGTTAGAGAGCGAACCGGGATGAATTCTACTCTTGATATCAGGCCTTTTCGGGGAGTAATTTATAATAAGGAAAAGATAAAAGATTTAAGTAAAGTAATGGCTCCTCCTTATGATGTTATTTCTCCTTCAGAGCAGGATTTTTATTATAAGCTTCATCCTTATAATGTTATTCGACTCATTCTGGGAAAGGAATATCCCGGTGATAATATTTCTAATAACAGGTATCTTCGGGCAGCAAAGTATTTTAGAGAATGGCTTTCTCAGGATATATTAAAGAAAGAGAAAAATGAGAGTATATATGTTTATGAAGAGGAGTATTTTATTGAAGGAGAAAAAAGAGAAAGAAAAGGTTTTATATCTTTAATGAGGTTGGAGGATTTTAATAGGGGAGTAATTTTTCCTCATGAAGATACTCTCTCAGCTCCTCGAGAGGATAGATTTAAGTTATTATGTGCCTGTGAAGCAAATCTCAGTCCGATATTTTCTCTATATTCAGATCCCCGGCAAGAGATAGAAAAATATTTTAAAAGAAGTAATTTTCTCATAAGAGTAAATGATAAAGAAGGAATAAAACATTGCTTAAAAGTAATAAAAGAGAAAGAGATTATTACTAAAATAAGAGAAATAATGAAAGATAAGAAGGTCTTTATTGCCGATGGACATCATCGTTATCTTACGGCTTTGAAGTTTCGCAATCAAATGAGGGGGAGGTATAAAGGAGAAGAGAACTTTGTAATGATGTATTTTTCAAATACGGAGTCTACAGATTTAACTATTCTTCCTACACATCGGGTAATAGGTAATTTAAAGGAAGATTCTCTTCTTCGACTGAGATCCCGGATAAATGATTTTTTCGTTGTAAAAAGAATGAGTCTTGAGGAAATGTGGAGGAAGATGAGGGAAAATGATAGAAAACGCACCTTTGGAATGTATATAGGAGGGAATGAATACTACTTACTTATTTTAAAAGATAGATTTTCTCTCTCTTTTAAAGAGGAAGTAGATACCACTATTCTAAATAAAGTAGTAATCCAGGAGATTTTAGGAAAGAAAGAACTTAAAAAGGGGAAAGAAATAAATTTTTTTCGAGAAAAAGAGAGAGTAATAGATTCAGTCAGTAAAGGAAAATATCAGGTAGCTTTTTTTCTTAATCCTCCTTCTTTAAATCAGATAAAGAAGATTTCTCTTTCCGGGAAAAAGATGCCCCCGAAGACAAGCTTCTTCTATCCCAAACTTCTTAGTGGTTTAGTAATGAGGGACTTAATAATATGAATTCTTGTGGAGAATGGATACTTTTAAGCAAAATCCCTTACCTTGGTCCTAAGAGATGTCGAGAACTTGTAGAGTATTTTGGCTCTCCCCGGGAAGTCCTCTCGGCTCCCTTTGATAAATTATCTAAAATTCCGGGTATAGGAAAAGAAATTGCTAAACTTATAATCTCCGAAGCAAGAAAAATAAATGTAGAAGAAGATTTAAATCTTTTAAGAAAATTTGATGTGCAGGTGATTACTTTTCAGGATAAGCAGTATCCTTCTAATTTACAGAATATTTTTGATCCTCCTTTTCTCCTTTATGTTAGAGGAGAATTACGAGAGGAAGATAAAGATGCCTTAGCTATTGTGGGAACCCGTCGAGCTACGATCTATGGAAAACTTACAGCTCAAAGATTAGCTCGGGAGGTAGCTAAAGAAGGAATTACCATAGTTAGCGGAATGGCCAGGGGCATTGATACGGCTGCTCACTGGGGAGCTCTGGAAGCAGAGGGAAGAACAATTGCAGTAATGGGCTGTGGGGTAGATAGAGTCTATCCTCCTGAAAACAAAGAATTAATGAATAAAATTATAGAGAGAGGGGCGGTAATTTCTGAATTTCCCTTAAGGAGTCTTCCTGAAGCTTCTCATTTCCCTCAGCGTAACCGAATTATTAGTGGTTTGAGCAGGGGAGTTCTGGTAGTAGAGGCTCCCTTAAAGAGTGGAGCTTTAATTACTGCCGAATTTGCTCTGGAACAAGGAAGAGAAGTTTTTGCTGTTCCTGGCAATATAAACAGTCCTAAAAGTCAGGGAACAAATCGTCTCATTAGAGAAGGAGCAAAACTGGTAGAGAAAACTGAGGATATATTTGAAGAGCTAAACTTTTCTCCTATTTTATCCAATATAGAAGTTATAAAAAATAAGGAATCTCTTCTCTCCCCGGAAGAGAAGAGAGTGCTTGCACTCATTAAAGAAAAGCCTCTTCATATTGATTCGTTAGTGGAAAAGAGTGGTTTTCCTGCTTCCAAAGTAGCGGCAATATTAATGAAGCTTCAGATAAAAGGATTTATAAGAGAGTTTCCCGGGAAAGTATTTGTTCGTAGTTAAAGACAAAGAAACTTCTGTTACTGTCATTATGAGGTGGATTTAAGATTACGATGCTTTCCTTTACCAAGTTCATAATGACAAAAAAGGCAAAAATTTTAGGAAAGCTAAACTAAGAATAAATGATGATAAAAAATTTAGTAATTGTAGAATCGCCGGCCAAAGCAAAGACAATTAATAAATTTTTGGGGAAAGATTTTTTTGTAGAATCTTGCTATGGCCATATAAAAGACTTACCCAAGAAGGAGTTAGGAGTAGACTTGAAAAATAACTTTAAACCCACTTATAAAATTATTCCGGGGAAAGAAAAGATTATAAAGAGGCTAAAAGGTCTTAGTGAGAAGGTTTCCTGTATTTTTCTGGCTACCGATCTTGATAGAGAGGGAGAAATTATCTCCTGGCATCTTTCTCAAGAATTAAATCATCAAAAGAAAAAAGTGAGAATAACCTTTAATCAAATAACAAAGAAAGCTATTCTGGAAGCTATAAAATCTCCAGGAGAGATTAATTTGAATAAAGTGGAAGCACAGCAAGGGAGGAGAGTTCTGGATAGATTAGTAGGATATAAAATTTCTCCTCTTCTCTGGGATAAGGTGAAAAGAGGACTCTCTGCAGGGAGAGTGCAATCGGTTGCTGTGAGACTCATTTGTGAACAGGAAGAGGAGATTAATAATTTTGTTCCTTCTGAATATTGGATAGTTACTGCTAAATTTACTTCTCAAAATGAGAAAATTGAGGTGGAAGCAAAGCTTAATGAGATTGAGGGAAAGAAGGTAAAATTACATAATGAAAACGAAGTGAAGAAGTTGGGGCAAAAACTTGAAAAAGAAGATTACAAGATAGTAAGAATAAATAAAGAAAAAAAGGAAAGATTTCCCTATCCTCCTTTTATTACCAGTACTCTTCAACAAGCGGCGGCTTTCCATCTCGGATTTTCTCCAAGTAAAACAATGAAAATAGCCCAGGACCTTTATGAGGGACAGGAATTAGGGAAAGAAGGAAGGGTAGGATTAATTACCTATATGCGCACTGATTCTGTAAGAGTGGCCAGAGAAGCACAGTTAAAAGCAAGAAAATATATTAAAGAAATATTTGGTGAGAAATTTCTACCAGAGAAATTACCTCATTATAAAAATAAAAAGTCAACCCAGGATGCCCACGAAGCGATTCGTCCCACGGAAATTTTTCGCACTCCTCATACTCTCAAAGAATATTTATCCCCTGATCATTTGAGACTTTACGATTTAATCTGGAGAAGATTTTGTGCTTCTCAGATGGAAAAAGAGGTTTATGAGGTATTAAAACTTAAAATTCAAGGAGGAAAGTTTCTCTTTGAAGCTGAGGGAAAGAAAGTTATATTTGAAGGTTTTATTAAAGTTTATGCGGAAAGAGGAGAGAAAGAGAAAATTCTACCTTTATTTGAAATAGGAACAGAGCTTAAGCTTAAAGAGATTATTTCTAAACAACATTTTACAAAGCCTCCTTCTCGCTATACAGAAGCTACTTTAGTAAAAGCTCTTGAAGAGAAAGGGATAGGAAGGCCAAGTACCTACGCCCCTATTATTGCCACTATTAAAAAGAGAGGATATGTGATTTCCCATAAAGGAAAACTTATTCCTACCTTTCTGGCGAAGGTAGTAAATAAGCTTTTAGTAAAAAACTTCTCCACTATTTTAGATACAGAGTTTACTGCCAGAATGGAAGAAGGTTTAGATATAGTAGAAGAGGGAAAGAAAAAATGGACAACTTTAGTAGATGAGTTTTATAAGAATTTTGAGAAAGATTTAGAAAGAGCAGAAAAGAATATGAGAAATGTGAAGAAAGAAGGAGTAGAAGAAGTAGAGGAATTTTGCGCGAAGTGTGGAGGGAAAATGATTTTGAGAGTGGGTCGTTTTGGAGAATTTCTTGCGTGTTCCAATTATCCCCGGTGTAAAAATACAAAGAATTTAGATAGGAATACAGGGATTAAGTGTCCTTTGCCAGGATGTGAGGGGGAAATAGTAGAAAAAGTCTCAAATAAGGGAAAAGTTTTTTACGGATGCTCAAAATTTCCTTATTGTCAGTTTTCTTTACTCGAAGAACCTCTTAAAGGAAGTTGTCCTTATTGTGGAAATCATTACTTAATTAAAGAGAGAGGTAGACTTAAGTGTCCTCAATGCGGGAAAAGAGTTGAGGAATACGAAACTTTTGAGATAAAATTGAGGAAAGTAATTCACCAGATTATGAGGAAAAGAATTGGAAAATAATAAAGCTAAAAGAAGATTCTCATTAAATGCGGGTCAAGAGATTGAGAGTAAATTTTGCGAATATTTAAAGAGAGAGAAAAATCTTTCTTTGCATACGGTGAAAGGATATGTAACTGATATAAAAGATTTTCTCCAGTTTGTTGGCCGGGAAAAATTGAAAGAGATTAATTCTTCTCTAATACGAGGATATTTAAGGAGTTTGCAAAAAAAAGGTTATCAGAAGTCTACTCTGGCGCGGAGGGTAGCTGCTCTCCATTCTTTTTTTCGTTATCTTTATTCAAGGGGAAATTTTGTTTCTTCTTCTTTATCCAATCTTCGATCTCCAAAATTAGAGAAAAAAATTCCCTCTTTTTTAGAAGAAGAGGAGATGGAGGAACTTTTGAGGGTTCCCCGGGGAAAGGATTTTTTTCATTTGCGAGATAAGGCCATTTTAGAGTTATTGTATGCTACTGGAATGAGGATAACAGAACTGGTTAATTTAGATATTAAGGATATCAACCTTTGGGAAGGATTAGTGAAGGTGCGGGGGAAAGGAGATAAAGAAAGATTTATTCCTCTGGGAAGTTACGCTATAAGAGCCCTTAATGATTATTTAGAGAAACGAAGGGAACGAATAAAGACAGAGGAAGAAGCTCTTTTTATAAATAAATATGGGAAAAGATTATCTGATAGGTATATCCGGGAGAAACTCAATGAATATATTAAGAAAACAGCAATTATTAAAAAGGTTAGTCCCCATACTTTAAGACATTCTTTCGCTACCCATCTTTTAAATCGGGGAGCAGACCTGCGTTCTATTCAGGAGTTGTTAGGACATGAAAGACTCTCCACTACTCAAATTTATACTCATATTACTCCTCGGAGATTAAAAGAGATTTATAAAAGGGCTCATCCTCGAGCTTAAAAGGAAGGATAAGATATGTTTCGTTCAACTACTATTTTAGCCGTAAGGGAAAAAGAGAAAGTGGCTATTGGAGGAGATGGACAGGTTACCTTCGAAAATATAATTATGAAAAGAAAAGCTCAAAAAATTAGAAGACTTTATAAAGGAAAGATTTTAGCTGGGTTTGCGGGAGCGGTGGCTGATGCTCTTACTCTCTTTGAAAAATTTGAAAAAAAAGCAGAGCAATATCAGGGAAATATTTCTCGAGCTTCTTTGGAACTTGCTAAAGAATGGAGACAGGATAAAATTTTACGGAGATTAGAAGCTTTAATGATTGTAGCTAATAAAGAGAAATCTTTAGTGATTTCTGGAAGTGGAGATGTAATTGAGCCTGATGGACGGGTAATTGCTATTGGTTCAGGAGCAGGTTATGCCCAGGCAGCCGCTCGAGCTTTAGCAGAACATACTAATTATCCTCCTCAAAAGATTGTAGAGATAGCTCTCCGAATAACGGCGGCTATATGTATATATACCAATGAGCAGATTACTATTGAGGAGCTATAGTTTTATAATTTATTCAGGTTGTGGGGTTGATTGACTACCCCCAGAATTTTTCATAAGTTCACAGGCAAAAAGCCTGTAACTATCAATATTTAAAGAGGTGAAAAGTGAAAGAGAAGTATCTTACTCCCCCTAAAATTGTAAAAGAGTTAGATAAGTATATTATTGGACAGAGAGAAGCAAAGCGTGCGGTAGCTATTGCTCTCCGGAACCGCTGGCGGCGTCAGAGGCTTCCGGCTAAACTCCGAGATGAAGTAGCTCCTAAAAATATAATTATGATAGGGCCTACAGGAGTGGGAAAAACTGAAATTGCCCGGCGATTAGCTCAATTAGCTCAAGCTCCTTTTATAAAAGTAGAGGCTTCAAAATATACGGAGGTAGGTTATGTAGGTAGAGATGTAGAATCAATGGTGAGAGATTTAACTAATATTGCTCTCCATATGGTCAAGGTAGAAATGATGAAAAAAGTGAGAGAGAAAGCAGAAAAATTGACTGAAGAGAGAATCTTAAATATTCTTCTTCCTCATTCTCAAGAATCTTTAATAGAAAAGGAAGGGGAAATTATTGATGTGGAAAAGAGGGAAAGAATAGAGAGAATGAAAAAAACCAGGGAAAGACTCAGAGAGAAACTTAGAGCCAAGGAGATGGAAGATAGACTAATTGAGATAAAGACAGTTGAGAGATTTTCTCCGGTGGTGGAAATCTTTTCCAGTGCGGGTGTGGAACAGATGGGAATGAGTTTTCAGGATATGTTTGGAGATATACTACCCCGGCGAACCCGCCAAAAGAAAGTCCCTTTGAAAGAGGCACGAAAAATTCTTAGGGAGGAGGAAGTGCAAAAGCTTATTGATATGGACAAAGTTACCGAAGAAGCTATTCACCGGGTAGAAAATTCTGGAATAATCTTTATTGACGAAATAGATAAAATTGTAGGAGGAGGAATGGATAAAGCCGATGTCTCCCGGGAAGGAGTCCAACGAGACCTCTTACCTATTGTGGAAGGAACTACGGTCACTACTCGTTATGGAGGAGTTAAAACTGACCATATTCTTTTCATAGCTGCGGGAACTTTTCATACCTGTTCCCCTTCTGACCTTATTCCTGAACTTCAAGGAAGATTCCCTATCCGCGTAGAATTGAATAGACTTACCCGGAAAGATTTTGAGAGAATTCTTACTGAACCTAAAAATGCTTTAATAAAACAGTATCAGGCTTTGATAAAGACAGAAGGGATAAATTTAAATTTTGAAAAGAGTGCTATTAAAGAGATAGCGGCTCTTTCTTCTCTAGTAAATGAAAGAACAGAGGATATAGGGGCAAGAAGATTATACACTTTAATGGAAAGACTTTTAGAGGATCTCTCTTTTGAAGCTTCTGATACCCGGAAGAAGAATTTTAATATAACTGGTGAATATGTTAGAGAGAAACTTAAAAATATAGTGGAAAGCGAAGACCTTTCCCGCTATATATTATAGGAAGTGACTTGAGATAAATATTCAGAGGCGATTCTCTATTCAATTTATCTCTGAGTAAAGAGAAGGAAAATGGAGCAAACTATTTTTTGTCTAAGGAAGCCTTATCAAATGGTTAAGGAAACAGGAATTATCTCTACCGAGCCTAAAGAAAAGGAAATTCTTATAGGAATAAAGGTAAGAGGAATATGTGGAAGTGATATTTTAGCTTATCAGGGAAAGCACGTTCTTCTCTCTTTTCCCCGTGTCTTAGGACATGAATTTTCGGGAGTGGTAGAGAAAATTGGCCCTAAGGTAGAGAAAGTAAAAGTTGGGGATAGAGTTTGCGCGGAGCCACTTATCCCCTGTAAAAATTGTCATATGTGCCAGAGAGGAAGTTATAATGTTTGCGAAAATTTAAAAGTTTTAGGTATTCATACTGATGGTGCTTTCCGAGAAAAGATAATAGTAAAAGAGGAGATGGTTCACAAAATTCCTGAAAATATAAGTTTAGAGGAAGCAGCTTTAATTGAGCCTTTTTCTGTAGCCTTAGAAGTCTTAAGAAGAACTAGATTAAGCTACGAAGATACCCTCTGTATATTTGGGATGGGAACGATAGGACTTTGTATTTTAAAAGGAGCAAAAGTTATTAATCCTCAATTTATCGTAGCAGTTGATGTGATTAAAGAAAAATTAGAGTTTGCCAGGAAATTGGGGGCAGATTTGACAATAGATGCCTCCAGAGAAAATGTGGAAGAAAAAATTATGAATGTAACAAAGGGAAAAGGAATAGAGGTAATAATTGAAGCCAGTGGCTCTCAAAATGCACTAATGAGTGCTCTAAAAGTATGTGCTTATAGAGGTAGATTTGGTTTCTTAGCTTTTTATAAAAATAAAGGAGTAAAGATTTTACCTGAAGAAATAGTGAAGAAAGAATTAGATATATATGGTTCTCGCCTCTACTGGCATAGATTTCCCCTGGCTTTAAATCTTTTATCTAAGGGAAAAATTAGTTTAAAGGACCTTATTACTTCTAAATTTCCTTTTGAAAATACTATACAAGCTATGGAAAAAGCTCTGCAAGGTAAAGATATAAAG
The DNA here is from genome assembly GCA_021158005.1 of Candidatus Aerophobota bacterium. Classification (GTDB taxonomy): domain Bacteria; phylum Aerophobota; class Aerophobia; order Aerophobales; family JAGGVN01; genus JAGGVN01. The sequence continues at coordinate 28,864 of JAGGVN010000160.1, forward strand.
ATAGTGATAGGTTAATTTTTTTCAAAAGTTTTTTCGTTAAATAAAAAAAGTTCCCCCCTTCTCTTGACAAAATTTTTAAAATATTAGACAGCTGATACCCACAGGTTTTAGCCTGCATGTGACAATACAACTTTACTCTCATCATCCTGACAAATTTCTCACTTACTTTATAATAAAAAATAAATTTTTTATCCCCCCTTGACAAAATTTTTTAATGTGTTATAATGATATTGCCTAAATATAAAGATTCTGTTAATTGAAAAATTACTCTAACAGTCTAAAACTTAATTTGAATTAAAAATAAAGAAGCGAAAGCGAAGCAATCTTGATTATGAGAAGAGAAAAGGCTGAAGAAATTAATTAAAGATGAAAAAACAAATGAAAATTGGTTCTCAAGATAACATTAATAAGATAGTTTTATTAAATGTTATAAAAGAGTATGCTCCTATTTCTAGAACTGAGATTGCCAGAATTACTGGACTTAGTGGAGCCTCGGTCACTAAATTTGTTAATGATTTAATAAAAATGGGTCTTGTAAAGGAGAACGGATGGGAAAGCTCTAAAGGGGGAAGAAGGCCGGTGCTGTTAAAATTAGTACCTGAATCTCGTTTTGCTATAGGAGTAGACTTAGGAGCGGCCAATCTAAGAGTGGTAGTAGTAAACTTAGAAGCAAAGATAATAACTAAGATAACTAAGAAAACAAGGGGAGATGAAGGAAAAGAGAAAGTCTTTAAAAGGATGATTGCAGCTATTTATGAAGCTATAGATACTTCAAAAGTAGATAAAAGTAAGATTAAAGGGATAGGAATAGGAATTTCGGGGATAATAGACCATAAAAGAGGGATTTGTCTATTCTGTCCCAACATAAGAGGATGGGAAAATGTTCCTGTAAAGAAACTATTAGAAGAGGAATTTAAAATTAAAGTATCTGTAGATGACAGTGCAAGAACGATGGCTTTAGCTGAACACTGGTGTGGTTTAGCCCAAAGAATAGAGAATTTTATCTTTGTTAATATAGGAATTGGTGTTGGTTCAGGTATTTTTACCAACGGAGCGATTTACCGAGGGAGTAGAGGCACTGCCGGTGAATTAGGGCATACTACTATTGATGAAAATGGTCCCCGATGTATGTGTGGCAATCATGGTTGCCTGGAAACTTTGGTTTCTGGTCCAGCAATTACCAGAAGAGCAAGAGAAGCGTTAGAAGAAGGAGTAGTCTCTTTAATTAGTAAAATGGTTGACGGTGATCTTACTAAAATTACTCCCGAGATAATTGCTGAGGCAGCCAGAAAAGGAGATAAGTTAGCTTTTAACATTATGGAAAAGACCGGAGAATACTTAGGTATAGGCATCGCTAATGCTATTAATTTATTTAACCCGGAACTCGTAATAATTGGAGGCTGTGTCTCGAGAATAAGCGATCTTTTCTTAGATACTCTGAGGCGCGCCGTAAAGATACGCGCTCTCCATACAGCTTCAACTTCAGTAGATATTAAAATTTCCGAGTTAGGTGATACTACTGCTGCTCTGGGAGCGGCAATTCTTATATTAAAAGATGTATTTGATCCTACAGCAAGTGTCCGGAAATAATAATGGAGATTCCTTGTTTATTATTTTATTGCGGAAGTGAGGAACTAATTTCGTAATAGGTTCAGAATCAGTCCCCACACCACAGTAGCCTCGGAGTTCATCTTCGACAATGTAGCGTTGAGGTTTATCCTCAACTTAGTAGTCACAACCTTCAGATTACGCAAAGATAAGAATAAAGAGTTCTTAGCTTAGGGGGAATATTCCCATTGTTATTGGGGAGAAAACTCTTGAAGCAATCTCGAGAGAGAAAAGGGAGAGGATATTAGAGACAAATCCTTGCTTTCTGAATATTGTTCTTGAGAAAAGAGCTAAAATATGTTGGGAAAGAGAGGTGAAATTAAACTAAAAAACCAACTTAGCTCTATATAATGGAGAGAAATAAAATAAGTCTCAGAGGAAAGGAGGAAATAAATGATAAGAA
>JAGGVN010000103.1 GCA_021158005.1 Candidatus Aerophobota bacterium
TCAGACTTTCTTATTGAGGAGGACCTTTCTAAAATAGATCCTGACATAGATCTTATAATTAAATTTGAAGAGGAGAGACAGAACAAAAAACTTATTCTTATCCCTTCGGAAAGTATATGTCCCCGGGCTATTCGCAAAGTTTTAGGTTCAGTCTTCACTAACCTGTATGCCGAAGGATATCCTCCTTTAAGAATGACCAGGAATGAGGAAAAATTATTACGAGATTTTAAATATCAGCTTGCTTATTATAGACGTCATTCTGATAGGCGATTTTATAAAGGGGGTGATTATGTTAATTTTGTGGAAGCTTTGGCTCAAAGAAGAGCAGCTGAATGTTTTGCTACAGATAAAGACCCAAATGCTTCCATAAAAATTAGTGCTGATCAAATATTTGTAAATGTTCAGCCTCTCTCAGGAGCGGCGGCTAACAATGCTGTCTATAATGCTTTTGTTGAGGTAGGTGATACAATTATGGGTATGGCCCTTCCCCACGGAGGACATTTAACTCATGGTAGTGAATTTAGCCGATCCGGGAAATATTATCATATTGTCCCTTACGAAGTTAATCCACTAACTCAGAAATTAGATTACGAAGCTATCAAAAGATTGGCTATTAAATATAAACCTAAAATGATAATTGCCGGCTACACCTCTTATCCCTGGGCACCTGATTGGCAAAAATTTAGAGAAATTGCCAATGAGGTAGGAGCAATACTTGTAGCTGATATTGCTCATCCCGCAGGACTGGTGATTGCGGGATTATATCCCAATCCTGTTGGTTATGCTGATGTTATTACTTTTACCACTCACAAGACTCTCTGTGGTCCACGGGGTGCGGTTATCTTAACTACTGATGAGAAAAAAGCTAAGAAAATAGATAAGGCCGTTTTTCCTGGCGAGCAAGGAGGACCTCATATTAACAAAATTGCCGCTATGGCGGTAGCTTTTAAAATTGCCAGGACAGAAAAGTTTAAAAGACTTCAAGAAAAAATTGTGGAAAATGCTAAGGCATTAGCCTCTTCTTTGGAGAAAAGAGGTCTAAAATTAGCCTATGGAGGAACAAATACTCATCTTTTAGTGATTGATTTAAATGCTATGGAGACTAAAACAGGTTTCCCTTTAAAAGGTGAAATAGCTGCTCATATTTTAGATCTTTGTGGTTTAGTAGTTAATAAAAACACTATCCCCGGTGATAAGACAGCCGCTGATGCCAGTGGCATCCGGCTGGGAACCCCCTGGATTACTCAAAGAGGACTAAAAAAAGAGGATATGGATAAGTTAGCTGAAATTATTCATTATGTATTAACTAATATTCAACCTTTTAGTTATATAGGACTAAGGCGGAATTTATTTAGAGGAAAGATAGACTTAAAGGTGTTGAAGAAAGCAAGATGGGATGTAAACCAACTGGTTAAAAGATCAGCAAATATAGCTTCTCCAAATAAGAGGACTCTCAAATTCGGATATCCTCATTATACTCCCTCCATAACACCATCACTAAAACAGACTCCTCTCTTTAGGGAACATCAAAAATTAGGAGCAAAATTTTTCCAGAGTGGATGCTGGCAGATGCCCCTTTACTATCAAAATCTTAAAGAAGAGCTCAAGGCAGCTAAAGAGGGAGTGGCAGTAATCGATATTGGTGATGGGGGACTTTTAAAGATAAGTGGAGAAAGAGCAAAACCATTTTTGCAAGAGATATCTACCAATGATATAATCAAGCTTAAACCCGGTCAATTTATTCGCTCTTTCCTTTTGAGTAAAAAGGGAGAGCTTATTGATGATGTTTCAATTTTTTACTTAGGTCCAGATAATAAAAATATAGATAGTTATTTAATGGAAACTAATCCTCAAAATACAGAGAAAGTAAAATTATGGCTAAGAGAACTTTCTGATGGTTACATTATTTTTGACGAGGAGGACATATTTGCTGAAATTGAAGGGCCAGTGGTAGTGGAGGATTTAAAGGAAGAGGGAAAATTATGTAAAACAGGAATAGCTTTGTATGGACCAAACTCTTCCAAACTTCTTGAGACTCTCGATAAAATAAAGCCTTCTTTAAATAGTTTAAAGAAATTCTGTTTCTTAGAAGGAGAAATTAAAGGAATTCCCGTGATTATATCCCCCGTTGATTACACTGAGGATACTCCAGGATTTAAGTTTTATCTACACCCTGATGATGCTTCCCGTCTCTGGAATTTATTTTTAGAAAAAGGGAAAAAATGGGGAATTAAACCTGCGGGCATTTCGGTCAGGAACCATCTGCGTTCAGAGGCAAAGTTACCTTCTTATAAAGACACTCAATCTATAATTAACGGGTCTTCTCTGCAAAAAACATTTCCCTCTTATTTTCACCTGCCGAAATGTTATTTTATTGGAGAAAAAGCGGTTAGAAAAGCTATAGGTTCTTTAAAAATAAAAAAAGAAGAATTCCAATACGAGGAAAAAGAAAGCAAGATAAGGAAAACTTCTTTATATAAGGAGCATTTAAAGCTGACTAAAAGGTTTGTTCCTTTTGCCGGCTGGATGATGCCCATTTGTTATACCAGTATTAACGAAGAACACAGAGCAGTAAGAGAAACAGCCGCACTTTTTGATGTAAGCCATATGGGAATAATAGAAGTTAGCGGGAAGGATGTTATTAATTTCCTGGATATAGTGAGCACAAATTATGTAAAGAGGATAAAAATAGGAGAATCTCAGTATACTTATCTTCTTGATCCTGAGGGAAATGTTCTCGATGATATTATGATTTATCGTAGAGATTTAAATAGATATATGCTCGTTTGCAACGCCATCAATGAGGAAAAAGTCTGGAGGTGGTTAAATGCCGTTAATTCTAAAGAATTCCTCATAGATAAAGACTATCCTGAAAAAGAGATTGAAGGAAAAGTGATGATAAAAAATTTAAAAGATTCCTCATCGGGAAGGGAGCAAAAAGTCGATATTGCTCTTCAGGGTCCTAAATCTTTAGCCATACTCCAAAAAATAGCAAAAAATAGAGAACTGCAAGAAAAATTAGCGAAAATTAAAAGGAATAAATTTATAGAGGAAGAATTAGCCGGGGTTAAGATGTTAATCTCTCGGACAGGTTATACAGGAGAAGATAAAGGTTTTGAGCTTTATCTTCATCCCGATGATGCTCCCTTCATCTGGAACCTGCTTTTAGAAGAAGGAAAAGAGTTTGGAATTAAGCCTGCTGGCCTGGGAGCGAGGGATTCCACCAGAATTGAAGCCGGTCTTCCCTTATACGGACAGGAGCTGGCCGGAAAATATGGTATTAATCCTATCGAGGAGGGACACGGAGCATTTGTTAAGTTTCATAAACCTTTCTTTATCGGTAGAAATCCACTTTTGAAAAGAATAGCCCAAAGAAAAATGGAGATTATCCGTTTTAAGATGATCTCCTCAGGGATTAGAATGGTAAGACCGGGAGACCCGGTAGTAAGTGAAAAAGGCCAGTATATTGGAAGAGTTACCAGTTGTGCTTTAGTGGAAGGGATTCAGCTGGGACTGGCTTTTGTTGATAAAAACTTTACCAGGAAGGGAACAAAAATAGGCATATTTATTCTTCCGCGGGGAAGAAAAGCCTCTTTAGAACCCCCCAAAGAGGAACTATCTCTGGGAGATAAGGTGCTTCTTCACAAGGAAGCTACAGTTTTATCCCGCTTTTTTAAGGGTAGGTGCAACTTTTAAGTTGCGTAAGAGAAGATTAATACATAAGAACGCAAGGCTCTCAAGCCTCGCGACTACCAGTATCTATAAGAAAAAAATATTTTGACAGTACCGCGTAAAAGGAAAGGAGAAGAAATGTATCCAGAAGATTTAAAGTATACTAAAACTCACGAATGGATAAAAGTTAAGGAAAATAGGGGAATTATTGGGATTACAGATTTTGCCGTAAGGAGGTTGACAGATCTTGTCTATGTAGAACTTCCTTCCAAAGGAGAAAAAGTCACTAAGGGTTCTTCTTTTGGAACAATTGAATCAGTTAAAGCTGTCTTTGATTTAAACTCACCGGTAAGTGGAGAGGTGATTAAGATAAATGAAAAATTAACCAATAAACCAGAGCTAATTACTGAAGACCCCTATGGCGAAGGATGGATGATTGAAGTAAAACTACAGGATATAGCAGAGTTAAATACCTTGATGGATGCAAAAGAATACGAAAAACTAACAAAGGAAGAGGAAGAAAAGTGATTCCCTATATTCCTCATACTGAAGAAGATAAAAAGGAGATGCTCCGGGAAATAGGAGTTAAGTCCCCAGAAGAATTATTTAAAAATATTCCTCAAAATTTACGGTTAAAAACTCCCCTTGGCCTCCCCTCTTCTCTTTCAGAGATAGAACTTCTTAAAGAAATGAGAAAATTATCCCAAAAAAATGTTAACTTAAATGAATATGTCTCTTTCTTAGGAGCCGGGAGCTATGACCATTTTATTCCCACTGTAGTTGATCACCTCGCCAGTAGAGCGGAATTTTATACTTCCTATACTCCCTACCAGCCAGAAGCAAGCCAGGGAATTTTACAGGTTTTTTATGAATATCAAAGCCTTATCTGCCAGCTTTTTCAGATGGATATAGCTAATGCCTCTCTTTATGAAGGAGCAACAGCTTTAGCGGAAGCAGTTATTCTTGCCCATAACTTTAATCATCGCCAAAAAGTCTTATTAAGTAAAACTATCCACCCTGAATATAGAGATACTCTTAAAACTTATATAGAGAAAACCCTGGGATTATCTATTGAAGAGATAAATTATGAAAATGGAATAACTAATCTTAATAAATTAGAGGAAAGAATTAGTGAAGAGATAAGTTGTGTGGTTATTCAAAATCCTAACTTTTTTGGATATCTGGAAAATGTTAGGGAAATGGAGAAAATTGTTCATAAATTTGGTTCTTTATATATAATCTGTGTAGACCCTATTTCTTTAGGACTGCTTATCCCTCCAGGAGAATATAATGCTGATATTGCCACAGCAGAAGGACAAAGTCTGGGTAATCATCTTAATTTTGGAGGGCCGTATCTGGGAATCTTTACCTGTAAGAAGAAATTCTTAAGAAAAATACCGGGAAGAATAGTGGGAGAAACTACTGATAGAAAAGGACAAAGAGGATTTACTTTAACTTTGCAAACCCGAGAACAACACATTCGCCGGGAAAAAGCAACTTCTAATATCTGCACTAACGAAGCTTTAAACGCCATAAGATGTGCTATTTATTTATCTACTCTCGGTAAAGAGGGTTTAAAAGAAGTAGCTAAGCTTTGTCTGCAAAAGTCCCATTATCTTGCGAAAAAAATATCCCAAATTCCAGGATTTGAACCTATATTCACCGCTCCCTTCTTTAAGGAATTTGCTGTAAGATGTCCTATCTCACCTTATAAGATAAACAAATTACTCTTAAAGAGCAAAATCATCGGAGGATTCATCTTAGAGAAATTTTATCCTGAACTTAAGAATTCTTTATTATTTTGTGTTACTGAAAAGCGGACTCGCAAAGAAATTGATAAACTTATCTCTCTTTTGGGAGGAAAATAGATGAGAGAACCTTTAATATTTGAAATGAGTAAAAAAGGAAGAAAAGGTTATTCTCTCCCGGAATGTGATGTGGATAAAGAAAACTTGAAAAAAATGATTCCTGAGGAGTATTTGCGTCAGAAAAGTCCAGATTTACCCCAGGTAAGTGAACCGGACTTAGTCCGCCATTTCACAAGATTATCCCAAAGAAATCTCGGAATAGATACAAATTTTTATCCTCTTGGCTCTTGCACAATGAAATATAATCCCAAGGTTAATGAGGAGATAGCTCGTCTTCCTGGTTTTAGACAAATTCATCCCTACCAGCCCCAGGAGAGCGTGCAAGGGATACTAAAGATTCTTTACGAGATGGAAAGACTTTTATGCCAGATTTCCGGAATGAACAAAGTATCCCTTCAACCCGCAGCCGGAGCGCATGGCGAGCTAACCAGTATGATGATGATTAAAGCTTATTACAAGGAAAGAAAAGAGGAAAGAAATGTAGTTCTTATTCCTGATTCTTCTCACGGCACCAACCCTGCCAGTGCCAATTTTTGCGGTTTTCAAGTAAAAGAAATAAAATCAAATAGAGAAGAAGAGATTGATTTAAATGATTTAACAAAGAAAATAAATAAAGAAGTAGCGGCCTTGATGGTTACTATCCCCAATACTCTCGGTCTATTTGAAAGAAATATTCTTAAAATTGCAAAAATTATCCATAATGAAGGAAGTTTTCTTTATTTAGATGGGGCTAATTTAAATGCTCTTTTGGGATTAGTAAGGCCTTCTGACCTGGGAGTAGATATAATGCACTTTAATCTCCATAAAACTTTCTCTACTCCTCATGGAGGAGGAGGTCCGGGTTCAGGGCCGATTGGAGCGGGAGAGAAACTCGCTCCTTATTTACCGATTCCTCTGGTAGAAAAAGGTAAAGAAGGTTATTACCTTGATTATAATAGACCTAAATCTATAGGAAAGGTGAGGTCTTTCTATGGAAATATTGAAGTAATTATAAAAGCTTATTGCTACTTAAGATCCTTAGGGAAAGAAGGATTAAAAGAAGTAAGTTATAATGCTATTTTAAACGCTAATTATTTAATGAAAAAATTAAAAAAATATTTCTCTCTTCCTTATAAAGGCCCTTGTATGCATGAATTTGTCCTCTCAGGAGAAGATAAGGAAGCAAAAGGAATAAGAACATTGGATATTGCCAAGCGTCTTTTAGATTATGGTTTTCATCCTCCTACTATTTATTTTCCTTTAATTGTAAAGGAAGCCTTAATGATTGAGCCTACAGAAACTGAATCTAAGGAGACCCTCGATGCTTTTATCCTGGCTATGGGTCAAATTAAAAAAGAGATAAAAGAGAATCCCTGTTTAGTAAAAGAAGCTCCTTGCAATTTACCGATTAGCCGTTTAAATGAAGTAAAAGCAAGCCGGGAGTTAAAATTAAGATGGGAAAAGAATGGCGTTTAATTAACTTTCAAGCTTCTGATGCCTACACCAATATGGCTATAGATGAAGCTATATTTCTAATGAGAGAAAAATTATCTCTTCCCCCTACCCTTAGATTCTATAGCTGGCAGCCACCCGCTATCTCCATTGGTTATTTCCAGAAAGCAAATGACTCTCTCCTAAATAAGTATAAAATAAAAAAAATAATATTTGTCAGGCGTTTCACCGGCGGAGGAGCAATATTACATAAGGATGAGATAACTTATTCTTTAACTTGTTCTCTTGATCATTTTCCTCTCTTTAAAGATGTTATAAAAGCACAGAGGATAATTCATCGGGCTATTATCCTCGGACTGAAAAATATAGGGTTAAATGCTAAGTTAAGCGAAAAAGAAAATAAACCTGATGATTATTTTTGTTTTGCTAAACCTACAAGTTTTGATGTAGTTAAAGAAGAGAAGAAAATTGCAGGAAGTGCTCAAAGAAGGAAAAATAAATCCTTTTTTCAACACGGGTCAATTCTTTTAAATAACGAAGTTCTTCCCCGAAATATAGACAAAAAGGAAATAGTAAAAAATCTAATTATAGGGTTTGAAAGAGAGTTGAAGATAAGAATATTGCCAGGGGAACTAACTAAAGAGGAGATAGAGCTTTCCAGGAAATTAAAGGAGGAAAAGTATGCCAGAGATGAGTGGAATTATAAAAAGTAAGAAGAAATATAGAACTTCGGAAGAAAGAAGTTTTGTTAATAAGGTAAAAAAAATAGAACCAAAGATACAAGAAATTACTCACAGAGTTACGAATGATAAAGAAGTCCGGAAGGAGTTATTACAAGAGGCATGGATTTATTTATGGGAAAAGAAAGAAAGATTCAATGATAAGCCCATATCTTATCTTTTAAGAAGCTGTTATTACAAGTTTATTGATTACTTCAAGCAAGGCAAAAGTATTGATAGTAAACCAAGAGAAACTGTTAGTGTAATTAGTTTGAACTATAAAAGTTGCGAAAGAGATATAGCATTTGAATTTAATATTTCCTCGCAAATATATGAACCAATATCCATATTGATAGCGAAGGATTTAAAAGAGCGAATTAAAAAACTTTTAGATGCAAAATTAAAAGAAACTTACGATTTATTGTTAAAGGGATACACTATTAGGGAAATTGCTAAAAAGTTTAATTTAACCCATGAAGCAGTAAGACTAAGAGTAAAAAAGATAAGAAAAATAACCAAAGATTACTTAGAAAAACTTGGATTTTGAAGCAGTTTTTTCGTATTATATATTGGATTATTGCTAAGAATTTAAGCCAAGAAGAAGTTATTTGTAAGGAGAGGAAGATGGTAAAAAGAAGGTGTAGCTCTTTCTTTATGGGGAATAGGTTAGTTTCTTTTTTAAGTAGAGATAATTTTAATAAAGTAAATTTTGTAAGGGATAGGTGATGCTTTATGCGTGGCCTATTCTTTTTTTTATTTGACTTTTGAAGGATCGGCAAAGCTAAAAATAAGGCCGAAAAGGAGGTGAAAAAGATAGATAGGCCAATCTATCTTGGGGAAAGGAAAGCTTTCTAAAAAAGAGAAGTGTTGAGAAATTAATTTCTTTTTTAGGAGTTTTCCGTAGAAAAATGAACCAAGTCGGACAA
>JAGGVN010000017.1 GCA_021158005.1 Candidatus Aerophobota bacterium
ATGGTAGCTTTACCAATATCTCCTTTTGAAGCAGCTATAGTTGATGGTGCAGGTAGCTGGGACAAGTTTCGATATATTACACTTCCTCTTCTTAAACCAGTAATATTAATAACCATTATTTTACGATCCATCGATGGGATAAAAATGTTCGGTTTAGTACAAGTTATGACTCAAGGTGGACCAGGAAATTCAACAAATGTAATTACTTACTACATCTATAACCAAGGTTTTATGTATTGGAGTTTATCCTATGCATCTGCTTTAACTATTATCGTACTACCTATAGTAATAGTGATTACTACTAGTTATATTAAGATAGCACAATTGAAATTGATAAAATAATTAAATTAATATATCTGTACCATGAAAGAGAAACAAAATACACTAACAATTATAAGTTGGATTTTGATAGGTATAGATTTATTAATAGTCTCTTTTCCTCTATATTGGCTTTTTATAACAGCTTTTAAAACAATGGAGGAGGTAGTTCATCGTCCTCCTTACTTTTGGCCTCCAAGTTTTATTATAGATAATTTCAAATCAACTACTTACGGGGCAATAGGAGCTCCAGCTGCTATCTTGGCAATCAAAGATAGCTTAATTGTAGCTCTGAGTAACTCTATTCTAAGTTTATTTGTAGGTATACTTGCAGCATATAGTATTATACGATTTCGAACAGGGGGAGACAATCTCTCCTTCTGGATTTTATCTAATCGATTTTTACCTCCTATTGTATTTATTATACCACTTTTTGTTATATTTAGAACTTTACATCTTTTCGATACCTACTTAGGTTTGATCTTAGCCTATTGTATTTTTAATATACCTTTTGCTGTTTGGTTATTGATGGGATTCATTCAAGAAGCACCTAAAGATCTAGAAGAAGCCGCCATGATTGATGGGGCATCAAGAAGAGCTGCTCTTTTTCGGGTAACTGTGCCAATAATTGCTCCAGGTATTGCAGTCACCTTTCTATTTTGTTTTTTATCAGCCTGGAATGAATACATTATGGCTTTATTACTCACAGGAACCAAAATAAATACCTTACCAGTAATTATTCCCAAGTATACTACAGCTCATGACGTTCTTTATGGACAAATGGCAGCTGCAGCTATATTTGGTATAATTCCTGCTTTTATACTTTCATTCATCTTACAAAAATACTTAGTAAGAGGTTTAACAGTTGGTGCTATTAAGTAAAAGTAAAAAGTTGGTTTTTAAATGAAGAAGGGAGGGTGATAAAGATGCATAATAAAAGAAGAGTAAGAGAGAAGATGGCAATAATTAAAAGCCGGTGGTTAGGGTGTATAATAATCTTGGTTATTTTTATTTCCGCTGTAGGAATAGCTTTTGCACAAGTCAATAAGGAAATTTCTTTCGAGGGAAAATTAGCTCAAGTGAAGATATTTATCGCTGAACTTAAATCATTTCCTAAACAAGCGACTCTTATCGAAGAAATTCTTGCTATTTATTCTAAAAAGATAAAGAATTTAAATACTGAGCTTCAACAGTGGAGGCAAAAAGCAACGTTTTTTGAAAATCTTGCTAATTTATACAAAACAGGAGAGGGGGGTATCGATGAATTAAGAAAAGAAATTAGTATGCTAAGTAGAGACGTAGATTCTTTAATAGCTGAGAATAAAAAACTTAAACAGAAGATAGATAGTTTAGAAAAAGAAAACTACAAACTGAGAAAGGAATTAAGAAAATATAAGCAACAAAAATAAAGGTTATATTTAGAGGAATTACAGGGAAAGGAGAATTAAAGTTAGAAGGGGGGTGGTAGATGGTAAGATCTTTAGGTGAACTTGGGAGATAAAAATTTGTATGGAGGTTAAAATGAAAAAACCCAAAAAAATAATAATGTATTTGTGTGTTGTAGGGATGATGGTAAGTGTAAGCTGGGGAGCTGTATCTGCTAAAAAACCTTATGAAGGAGTGACTCTCAGGTGGCTTATTGGAACCGGGCATAATGAAGCGGTACTGAAAGTAAATGAAAAGTATATCAAAGAAAAACTTGGCATTACAATAGTACCTGATGCAGAGCCCTCACCTACTCACTATGCTCTAGCTATGCGTGATTGGATGTCCGGTGGTGGAAATTATGATATTGTAACACTATTTCCTCGGTGGAATGGTGAATTTATGGGTATGGGATATCTTATGCCTTTAAATGATTTTATGGATAATGATAAAGTTGCCTGGGATGGATATAATGATATTATTGAAAAATATCGAAAAGCACTATGCGAATGGGGAGGGAAGATATACGCATATGTACAGGATGGCGATGCTGCCATAATGTATTACCGCAAAGATATCTTAGGAAATCCTGAATATCGGGCTAAGTTCAAAGCTAAATATGGATATGACTTACCAGTTCCACCTAAAACCTGGAAACAGCTCATGGATGTAGCGGACTTTTTTAATGGATGGGATTGGGATGGCGATGGCGAAGTAGAATACGGAATAGCTTTCCATCCGTGGCATCAGGATACCTTGATGGTCACTTTCACTACTTTATATATGTCCAGATCTAATGGAAAGCTCCTTTTCGATAAAGATATGCACCCTCAGATAAATAACAAATATGGTATTGAAACCCTGAATATCATGAAACATCTTTATAAAGATATGCCACCAGGATGGTTGGGTTATACCTGGACGGAGAGTTTCTCTACTTTTATCGAAGGACACGTTGCAATATCTCTTAATTATGGTGATATCGGTAGAACAGTCTTAAACCCTGGTACTTTTGCTGGATCTGGTGGACCTCAGCTTAAACCAAAAATTGGATACTCCCTGTGGCCTGCTACTTATCATAATGGAAAGCCTGTAATATATGATCCAGTATTTTTTGGAAGAATTATGGGTATTCCTCGCTTCAGTAAACATCCTAGGGCTGCGTTTGAGGTTATTAAAGAGATAAGCAGACCAGAAAGAAAAATTCTTCACTGTAGTAATATAAGGTCAGGTACCGATATATTTGCCTATTCTCTTATGGATCCTAAAAAATGGACGATTAACATTGATCCTGTATTTATCAAGACTTACATAAAAGCTCTGGACTATGGAGTTCCAGATATTATGATTCCTTCATCAGAACAGTATTATAGATTATTAGGAGCTCAAGTACAAAAGTTCTTAACTGGAGAACAGGATGCTAAAACAACTCTTGCCAGGATTGAAAGTGACTGGGAAACAGCAACTGACCGATTGGGTCGAGAAAAAATGAAAATAGCTTGGGAGAGTTATGTAAAAAATATGGTTAAATTAGGATTTAGGCTTTAATCAGACGAAGAAAAGAAGATGAATTGTAGATATTCAAGATAGACCTCCTTTTGAGAGGAGGTCTATCTTGAAAGTTATGTGTACGCATTATCATTTCTTATAAATAGTGACAAAAAAACATCCTAAAGTTTTTATTTGGGAAATTCAATGCCAGATTATCTTCTTGGGATTGATTATGGGACAGGTGGAGCGAAGGCCTGTATAATTAACACTGAAGGTAAAGTTTTATCCTATTCTTTTAGTGAATATCCCATAATTACTAAAAAACCAGGCTGGTCAGAGCATGATCCTCACCTTTACTGGGAAGTGGCGAAAAAGATTATCGGAGATTGTATCAAAAAGGCACAGATTAGCCCCCGGGATATTAAAGGTATCGGTACATCTTCTGCTCTTCCCTCAATGGTAATGGTAGACGACAATCATGAGCCTATCCATCTTGCCTATAACCTGATGGACAGAAGAGCAACGAGTGAGGTTAAGTGGTTAAAGGAAAATATAGGAGAAGATAAAATCTTTGATTTAACCGGCAATCGCCTGGATGATCATCCCCTTATTGTTAATCTTATGTGGGAGAGGAATAACAGGCCAGATGTCTACCAGAAAATATACAAGGCTCTTACAATTGATGGATTCATAAGATTAAAACTCACAGGGAAACCTTCTGTTAACTTCGGTGCAGGTGCTTTTTATGGGGTAGCCTGGGATATTAGAAACAATAGATTTGATGAAGGAATGCTTGAAAAAATAGGAATTGACCCGGAGGTCCTTCCCGAAGCTTTTCCATCTGAGGAGATTATTGGAGAGGTAACAAAAAAAGCAGCTGGTGTTACTGGTCTTCATCCAGGTATACCTGTTTGTGCCGGATCAGTTGATTGTTGTGCCGGATGGCTATGTGGAGGAGCTATATATGATGGTGATATGCAGATAAACCTTGGAACTGTTGGAAATTTTGGAATAGTTCACAAGCACACTAATTTTTTGAAAGAAATGATTGTCTGTGCCCATACAGTTAACTCCTGCAATACCTACGTTACCGTTCCATCAACAACTTGTGGGGGGCAACTCTTACGCTACATACGTGATAATTTTTCCCAGCTTGAGCTGCAGATTGAAGAAGCTTTAAAGGTAAGCTCCTATGATATCTTAAATCTTGAAGCAGAAAAAATACCTCCCGGAAGTGATGCTCTGATTGTCCTTCCCTATCTTATGGGAGAAAGAACCCCTATCTGGGATGTGGATGCAAGAGGGGTAATCTTTGGTTTATCCCTCTCACATACAAAAGGTCATATTATAAGAGCGATGATGGAGGCAGTTGCTTTTGCTCTTTACCACAATTTTGAAATTATTAAGAGGTCTGGATGGAAAATAAACTATCCTGCTGTTTTTAATGAGGGTGGAGCAAGAAGTAGACTGTGGAGAAAAATCATAACCGATGTTTTAAATGTACCCACTGTTTTTTTAAAAAATAGAACTGGTGCTCCCTTTGGAGATGCGATTTTAGCTGGAGTTTCAACAGGAGTTTTTAAAGACTTTTCGGTGGCAAGAGAATGGGCAGAGTATATAGAGCCGATAGAGCCCTCCCCAGAAAATCATGAGATTTATATGGATTACTTTAGAATTTACCGAAGAGTCTATGAGCATCTGAGAGATGATTTTAAAGAACTGGCGAAACTCAGGAAAAAATACTTAAAATAAAAAACCGACCAGGGTGAATTATGTCCTTTTTAGCCCTTGATCTTGGAATTACGGTGTGTAAAATTGCTTTATTTGACCCAGAAGGGAAACTGATTAGCCTTGTAAGAGAGGAATATCCTGTGATAAGTCCTTATCCTGATTGGGCAGAACAGGACACAGAAGTTGTCTGGGGAAAAGTTCAGGAAGGTATTATCAGAATAACAAGAGAAGATAAAGTCAAGGAGCCCATTGAGTCTATCTGTATTTCAGCTCAGGGAGAGGCTATTTGTTTTCTGGATAGAAAAAATCGTTCTCTTAGGAACTGTATTTTAGGAATGGATATGAGATCAAAAAAGCAGGCAGAAAAGTTAAGAGAAAAATTTGGCTATGAAAAACTCTACGATATCTCAGGGGTTCCTCCCCATCCTTTAACAAGTATTGCCAAGATTTTATGGGTAAAAGATAATGAATCTGAGATTTTTAAAAATACCGCTAAGTTTTTATGCTATGAAGACTTTATCTTTCTGAGGTTAGCAGGTATTGATGCAACGGATTACTCTCTTGCATCTCGTATGATGATGTTTGATATTAATGAGAAAAAATGGTGTTCCTGGATCCTTGATTACGCAGGAATAAAGGAAAATCAGCTTGCCAGAGTTTATCCTTCAGGAACCATAGTGGGAAAAATAAGTCCTGAAATAGCAGAAAAATTGGGACTTCCAAAAAATGTAAAACTTGTAACAGGAGGACATGATGTTACCTGTGCTGCTCTTGGAACTGGAGCCATTGAGGAAGGAGTAGGAGCAAATATTTTAGGAACAGCGGAGATATTTGGATTAGCCGTGAAAAATCGAGAAGAAGCCAAAAGGATAAAACCTTCTAACTTTGCCTGTTATGCACATGTTCTTCCTGGAAGATATTTTTTAATGACTTTAAATCAAACCGGAGGACTTCTTTTAAAGTGGTTCAGGGATAACTTTGGAGAAAAGGAGGTAGAAATTGCAGAAAAAGAAGAACGTGATGTCTTTGAAATTTTAATTAAAGAAGCTAAAGAAGTACCAGCTGAAAGTATGATTTTACCTCATCTTGTTGGAAGTGGAACACCCTGGATAGACCCTGAATCTAAAGGAGCAATATTGGGTTTAACCCTTCATACAGATAAATCCGATATTATAAGAGCAACACTTGAAAGTGTTTGCTTTGAACAAAAGATAAGCCTTGATATATTTGAGGAATCTGGATTTAAAATAAAAAAGATAAGGGCTGTTGGGGGACAGACAAAATCAGCCAAATGGTTAAAAATAAGGGCAGATATTTTAGGAAAAAGTATAAGCACTCTAAAGGTGTCAGATGCCTCCTGTCTTGGTGCAGCTATTTTGTCGAGCTATGCTCTTAAATATTACCCTTCAATTGATGAGGCAGTTTATAAAATGGTAAAGGTAAAATCAGAAATTGAACCGGATGAAAATTTACATGGAGAATATCTTGAAAAATATCGGATATTTAAAAAAATTTATTCTACCCTGAAAAAGATAAATCATGAATTCTCAAGAGCTATCACCTGAATCAGGACAATAATTAACTTACTTGCAAGAATTATGTTGATCTTCTGTTGAGGAATAAGGTAAATGAAACTGTTAGTTACCACCTTTATAAAAAATAAAGATTTAGAGAGGATCAAGCCATATTTTGATGAGATACGAATTAGAGGACTTCCTCAAATATCACGTATTCTAAAAAAAGAAGAGTTTATCAAAGAGATTCAGGATATAGATGTTCTTATCCTGGAATTTGAACAAATTACAAAGGAGATATTAGCCGAAAGTAAACGTCTGAAACTCATAGCTTCTGTACGTGCTGGACCAGGAGCAAATATAGATATCAGGGCAGCTACAGAAAAAGGCATTCCTATTATTTATTCACCTGGAAGATCCTCCGATGTTGTGGCGGATTTTACAATGGGACTTTTAATTGCTGTAACAAGATATATAGCAAAAGGGCATTTTCTTGTAAAAACACGCAGATTAACTGAGAAAAATCCTCAAAGACCTGGTTTTGCTCCTCGGGATATTGTCTGGGTAATGAATGAACCTACAAATTTTCCCTATTTAAAACTAAAAGGTCAAGGACTTACAGGAAAAACCCTTGGTATTCTCGGTCTGGGAAATATTGGAAAGGAAGT
This sequence comes from Candidatus Aerophobota bacterium, assembly GCA_021158005.1. Classification (GTDB taxonomy): domain Bacteria; phylum Aerophobota; class Aerophobia; order Aerophobales; family JAGGVN01; genus JAGGVN01. The sequence continues at coordinate 7,148 of JAGGVN010000017.1, forward strand.
TGCTAAAAGAGCAAAATGCTTTAAGATGAAAGTCATTGCCCATGATCCTTATGTCAATGAGGAGATTGCTGAAAGATTGGGTGTAAAGCTGGTAGATAAGGATACTCTTTTCCGCGAGTCTGATTTTGTAAGTATTCATGTAAAACTTAAATCTGATACAAAAGGTCTTGTGGGAGAAAAAGAGTTTTCCTTGATGAAGCCCACCTCTTTTTTTATTAATACGGCAAGAGCCGCTATAGTTGATCAAAAAGCATTATACAAAGTGCTTAAGAAAGGGAAAATAGCTGGTGCTGCCCTTGATGTATTTGAGGATGAGCCACTTAAACCAGATGATCCCCTTTTGGATCTTGATAATGTAGTTTTAACTCCTCATATAGCAGGTGCCTGTTATGATAATTACGAGAGGGCATCATTAATTGTTACACAGGGTATAGAGGATTACCTTAAGGGAAAAAGACCCCGGTATATTGTAAATCCTGAGATCTTCGGTAAGGAAAAAGTTAAAGACAAATAAAAAACAATCTCCAGTGGGTAGGGTAATCTTAATCTTACTCGTTCCTTTTCCTGGGAAGCTAAAGCCTTCCCTACCTAAATATAGATACAATATTGCCGAATCTGGGTTTAAATAAATAATAGAGGAAGGATGAAAGATATGAGAGCTCTTGTTTTTAAAGGGATTGAAAATTTAGTCCTGGAAGAAGTTGAAACCCCTGCCTGTCCGGAAGATGGTATTCTTCTGCATGTTAAAGCCTGCGGGTTCTGCGGTTCGGATCTTAGAACTTACCATTTTGGACATAGAAATGTTAATCCTCCCTGGATAATAGGTCATGAAGTAGCGGGGGAAGTTGTGGAAGTGGGGAAAAATGTTGAAGGCTATAAGATAGGGGATCGCTTAGCTGTAGCACCACCGGTTTACTGTGGCAAATGCCATTTTTGCAAAAGAGGCCTTTACTACTTGTGTGAAAATATTAAAGAGATAGCCCAGCACTGGCCGGGTGGATTTGCCGAATTTATGATTATCCCCCCTGAGGCATTAAAATACGGTAATGTTAATCCTATCC
>JAGGVN010000026.1 GCA_021158005.1 Candidatus Aerophobota bacterium
AAATTAAACTGATCGGTATCCTCATCTAAGATAAGAACTGCCCAGGAGCTGTAGTGGAAAAAATCCCTGAAAAGGTCAAGGAAATTTTCCACTGAGTTTTTTATAGATATCATCCTATCCTCCTTGTAATAGTATGTGGTTATAACCTCTACCACAAGGGGAGAAAACTAACTTATACAACAGGCGAAAATTAGCCTTTTTGTATTGCTATCCCGAGGATTATTAATTAAGAAGCGCTCTTTGGAATGCAGAGTTATTTGGGGAACTAAAATTTAAAACCGGTGGGTTTTTCTCAGAGATAGCAAAACATTGTTTCTTTAAAGAACAACAAGTATATGGTTATAACCATATACCATTATCGACAAAAGTTCAAAAAAGTCAAGCTAATTGAGGTTGAAATTGGGACACTTTCTGGTAGCTACAAGGGGCTCTCTGGGTATCCAACGGATCAATTGAGGGGGAAAATACTTTCCCCCTCAACGCTTGCGCTGCTCCCCCTTAAATAAGGAAAAGTCTAATACTTTCCTGTAAAATTAAGTCCAAACTTTAGTAAACTTTTGCAAGGCTTTAGTTGGTATAAAGAGAATTTAGATAAAAGGATAGAAGACAAAGATTGGGTTAGTATGAAGAAAAGAATAATTCGCATAAGAGGAGTTAAATGATATGAAAAGATGTTCCAGATTTTTAAAAATTAGGGACAAAGCCCTTTATCTCAGAGCCCTGTCCCTAAGGAGGAATAAATGGGAGATTTCAAAATTTATATATTTTGAAGCTCATCTGCCAGGGCTGCAACTTCTTCAACTGCTTTTGCAAGCTCATCAACACCTTTGGCCTGTTGTTGAGCGGTGCTGGAACATTCCTCAGCAGCGGAAGCTGTTTCCTCAATAGCAGAGGCTATCTGGTTTATATTTTTTAAAGCCCCATCAATTGCCCTAAGCTGATTTTCAGCAGCCCGGGATATCTCATTTATACCTTCCTGGACTTCGTACATATCTTTTTCAGTAATTTCAAGTTCATTACTAATTTCTTTTGCACGCTTGTTTTCCTCCATTCCCTTTCTATCGGTTTCCTTAATAACATAAATTACTTGAGTAATTTGGTCTTGAATATTTCGGGCTAAATCTCTTATTTTATTAGCAGCCTGAGAAGATTCATTTGCAAGCTCCCTAATATCAGTAGCTACAACTGCAAATCCTTTTCCATGTTCTCCTGCCCTTGCTGCCTCAATTGCTCCACTTAAGGCCAGAAAGTTGGTTTGAATAGTTATACTTGCAATGGTATCTATAATTTTATCTATTTTTTTCACCTCTTCTGCAAGCTGATTTATTTTATTCACCGCTTCACTTGTTACTCGTGTAGCCCCTTCAATACCATTTCCAATTTCTTGAAGATCTTTTATATTTTCCTGCAGTAACTCGGAGAGCTTATCTACCATTTGTTGACCTTCTTTTACCTCATCCACTATTTCCTGGGCTACTTTTTTTACACCATTTGTCTCTTTCCGGATTTGTTGAACAGCAGAGGCCTGTTCCTCAGCGGTGCTTGCAATCTCCTCTACAGCAGAGGCTACCTGTTGTGCAGCACTGTTTGTTTCCTGAATGGTGGCTGAAAGCTCTTCAGCAGAAGCAGCCAGCTCCTGAGCAGATTTTTCAGTATTAAAACCACTTCTCATCTCATCTGCCATTTGAGAGAGTTCTTCAGCAGCAGTGCTTATTTCTTCTAAAGCTTTAGCTTCCTGTTGACCAGCAGAGGATGTTTCCTCCGCACTTGATGCTTGTTGCTGTGCTCCAGATACGATTTGCTCAATACCAGCTCTTACCTCTTCGGCTGATTTTACACCTCTTTCTTGGGTATCTCTTATTCTCTCTGATCTCTGGATAACCTGGGTAGCAGTCTTATCTATATCTACCAGATCATTTGATATTTTTTCGCATTTATCAACTAACTTTTCTCCCTGTTTACCAGCCTCTTCTATCTGCGCCGAAACGTCTTTAACCTTTTCCTGGATACTCTGGGCCAATTGGCGAATTTCCTGGGCGGAAGTTTCAGAAGATTCGGCAAGATTTCGAACTTCATCAGCTACAACTGCAAATCCTTTTCCATGCTCTCCTGCCCTTGCTGCCTCAATTGCCGCATTTAAGGCCAAAAGATTGGTTTGATCGGCTACCTCTATTACTGTTTGGACAATTTTTTCCATTTCTTTAGCTTGCTTTTCTAAAGCTCCTACACTTCTGGCTGATTGATTGGTCCGTTTAGCAGCATCCTGAATACCAGCTATTAAAGTTACAACCTTCTCAGATGTGGTTTTGATATGTCTTTGGGTAGCTTTTGCTATTTCCAGGCCTTGATTTACCGTGTTTGCGCCTTTTTCACCATCCTTTACCACATCTTCGGCCATTTTTGCCACCTTTTGGGAGTCCTCACTAATATGTTGTGCCGCTTCTGATATTTGTTTAATAGATGAGAGGAGTTCCTGACCAGCACTGTTTGCCTCTTGAGTTCCTGTTGCCATTTGGCTAACTGAGGCAGCTAATCTTTCGATAAGTTGTTGTCTTTTAGCTGCAGTTCGTTTTGCCTGTATTTCATCGGCGGTTTTTTTTATTGCCTTTTTTTGGATAATTTCAGTTGTTATTTCTCTGGTTTCACTCTTTGTTTTTGCTTTTTTTTCTTTCTCTTCAGGAAGAGGGGCAAGTCTTTTTGGTACTTTGTTCTTTAGTTTCATATCTGTCATCTTTCTCTCCTTTTATAAAATTATATTTTTCACTTTCGTATTTTCGCCTGTTTTTTAAGATTTATCTTGTTTTTTCTTACTCCTTGATACCCGATAGATTCTTTATAAGAAAATACTACAGGTAACTGACTGGTAGGTTTTATAAAAAGGAGGAGGTCTTGATCTTAATAAAAAAAACCTATCTGTTAGCTTCTTTTCTAAAAAAAGCCAATAGATAGGCCTGTAGTAGTACGGGATTATTAAAAGGATAGTATTTGAAACACTAACAGTTTGGTGCGAATCTCTCTCTCTCTCTCTCTCTGCTTCTTTTTCTAAGACTTTGCTAAAGTTACTTGTTTTTAGCATCTTTCTGTATTCATTGCAGAATTTTTATCTTATTATCGGCAGGAGAAATGAAAACTTTAGGAATTTAGAGGAGCTTATTTGTGTGTGATAAAATAAAAGGGGACCATTTAGCAGGCTTTGTGATACTTGAAAAGGGGACCATCTAATCAAAAAATCCGGTATACTGATGGTAAAAAGTAATCAGTTACCGGAGGAGGAGATGATTAAGGTGGAAGATAAACCTATTTTCGGTAATTCAAGATATCGATCTTTGAAAAATTATGGTGAAATTCTAAGTTTTAAACACTTAAATTTGACTAAAACCCTCTCCTGATGTATAATAAAGAAAATTTATTAAAGACATCAGGAGAAAAAAATGCAACAAATTGAGGCAGATCCTCTTCCCGTTATATCCCAAAAGTGGGGTCAGAAAAAAGAAGATGAAAAATCCTAATACATTAGCCCTTTCCCCAAGCGCTGCAAGAAATGGACTAATTGCCAGATACAATATTTATTATACTACCGAGAATAACGCCTAATTATGTTAAGTTTGAGGATGAAGAAAAAAATTGACATTAAAAATTTAGATTACAAACTTATCAAACCATTAATTTGGTGGTAAAAATGAAGAAACTTGAGGAGCTAAAAAAAATCATAAGCGAGCATAAACAGGGATTAGAACAAAAATACAAAGTAAAAAGGATTGCTATCTTTGGTTCGTATGCGAGAAATCAGCAAAAAGAAGAAAGCGATGTTGATATTCTGGTAGAATTTAATGAACCTGTTGGATTAATTCATCTGGTTTCTCTTGAAAATTATTTATCGGACATTTTAGGGATTAAAACAGATGTTATTCCAAGAGAGGATATACGCAAAGAGTTAAAGGATGTAATCTTAAAGGAGGCTATACCAGTATGAAAAGAAGTGTAAAGCTTTATGTTAAGGATATTATTGAGTATATGGATAGAGCAGAAGACCATATTAAAAGTATGAGATTTGAGCAATTTCTTAAAGATAATAAAACATGTGATGCAGTTGTAAGATGCATTGAAGTTATTGGAGAAGCAACTAAAAATGTTCCTGATGACATAAGAAATAGGTATCCATCTATCTCATGGCGTGATATGGCAGGAATGAGAGACAAAATCATCCATGGCTATTTTACTATCAATTTCAGAACAGTTTGGATTACTGTAACAGAGGAGATACCGAAATTAAAACCATTGATAAAAAAGGTTCTTGAAGATTTAGAAAAAAGTGAAGACTGAGATGCCAAGAACATTTTTACAAGAAAGTTGG
>JAGGVN010000066.1 GCA_021158005.1 Candidatus Aerophobota bacterium
CTTTAGATTATTCTGCTCGGTTTCTTCGCTACGGGAAAGATTTAAACTTGGAAGCTTTCGCTTCCTTCGAACATAAATCTTTCTTTTTCCTTCGCTTGAGAAACCTCGTTAAGGTAGATCATCTAATACTTCTTCAGGGAAATGCCCTCAGTAAAAAGTTATAGGTATAATTTCCTATACTTATCAAGAAAAACTTCGGATTACCTCATATTTGGGCAATCGCTTCCGCAATAGTATTTTTTTCAAATTCCATAAAAAAGTACCTTGACATTTCTAAAAAGTATTGTATAATAAATTAAAGATAAAAATAAAGGTTAGGATATGAAATCGCTTGCTCAAAAAACTGTTACCTTAAAAGATATAGCTAAAGAAGTAGGGATTTCCCCTTCAACAGTATCACGGGCAATTAATAATGAAGGAAGGGTAAGTGAGACCACAAAAAGAAGAATTTCAGAAGCTATTAAAAAGTTAGATTATCATCCCAATATAATGGCCAGGGGATTAGCCTCAAAAAAAACGAAGAGTGTAGGCTTTGTTATTTCCAAAAGACGAGGGCGTTCACTTGATCGCACTTCTTTCTATGGAAAAATAATAGAAGGAGTGGAAAAGGAAGGAAGAAAATATGGATATAACCCTATCTTTTCAGTTATCAATGAGGAAGAAAGAAAGTCTGCATCCCTTCAAATAGTTAAAGAAAATCGGGTTGATGGCTTAATACTGGCAGGCTGTGATATAGATAAAAAGCTCGTTCTCTCCTTAAAAGAAAGAAAAATACCCTTAGTTTTAGTAGATAACCACTTTGATAAAGAAAAAATAAGTTGTGTAGTCACTGATAATTTGAATGGAGCCTATGAAGCAGTTACCTATCTTATTAGTTTAGGACATAAGAGGATTGGATTCGTAGCTGAGATGCTCTCTGATTTAAGTTTTTATGAAAGACTCCAGGGTTATAAATTAGCCCTCAAAGAGGCAGGTTTAAATTATGAGGAAAATTTAGTTCAGGAAAGCAGGGATGATATAGGATATACAGCTACAAAGAAACTTTTAGAAAGTCAGCTCCCTCCTTCGGCAATTTTTGCCGCTAACGATTCCGCAGCTATACAGGCAATGAGAGCAATAAGAAAAAAGAGATTAAGAATTCCCCAAGATATTGCCATTGTGGGCTTCGATAATGGAGAAGTAGCCCCTTATACCAATCCTCCCCTTACTACGGTGAGAGTATTTACGAAAGAAATGGGGCAAATTGCTATGCGGATGCTAATTGGAATTATTAATAATAAAAACCCACTTCCAGTTAAAAATCTGATGTTTACCGAGCTTGTAATAAGAGAATCCTGCGGGGGTAAATTAAAGAGAGAAAATTTTCGACCTTTGACTCATTAAAGCACTTAAAAATTCGCTAACGATTAACAAGTCTACTAAGAGAAGAGCTAAAAATAAGGCCTAGAGGGAGGTGAAAAAGTAGGTAGGTCATTAGCGGGAAACAAATGAGCAGGTAGAAGAAAAATAGTTAATTTTTAGATGCAGGACTTTGTTTAACGGAAAAATAAATAAACCATTTTCAGAAAGGAGATAAAGATGCTAAGTAAAAAATTAACCGGGTATTTAGCAGCTTTAGCTGGGGTATTATTAATAATGTTAATTGCGGGAGGATTTGCCCTTGCTGCTGAGAAAGAAGAATTAACCCCTTTAGAGTGGAGCCAGTTAAAGTGGCAGGATAGACTAAAAGAAAAGAAAATTGTAATTAGAGTAAAACGATTTGGTGGAAGAGAGTGGATGGAAGACAAAAGTCTTCCCAGTGATGTTAGGAACCTTCGAGAGAGGATACATACGGGGGATGTTAATACTTTTTGGGAGTGCTACAACATATCTCTATTTGAAACTGCTTATCCTGAAGTATATGTTAAATATGTTAGCTACAATCCTTGGAGTCGTGAGGCAACAGCCAATTTGATGGCAAAGATGGCTGCCGGGAATGCCCCCTGTGCTTATTGCATTTTAATTCCGGGAGAAGCAATGGGAGCGGGTTTATGTGCTGATATAACTGATTTAGTTACAGAAGAATGGCAAAATCTTCATTTAAAGAAGGAACTCATCCCGTTCTTCAAGGAATACTATTGGCTCGGAGGTCGCTGTTACGGTATTCCGCTTACTGCTCTTAAAATTGCTAATCTCTGCTACAGAAAAGACTACTTTAAAGAAGCAGGTATCTTCAATAAAAAAGGGGAACCTGGACCACCTGAAAATTGGACATGGCAGGATTTCCGCATAATCGCTAAAAAACTTAGTGATCCCAAGAAACAGAGATGGGGTGCAGCGTATAATACAAAAGATACAGTCATGTCAAATTATGACTATATTACTTTATATGCTGTTACCCATGGTTGGCCCATTAGCGGTGTTGATCGAATTGTTCCCTGGGTTCTACCAGATAAAACAGGCAAATATACTTACAAGTTTGACTACATTAAGCCAATAGCAGAGGCAGTGAAGTTTTTTAATGAGATGAGATGGGAGGATAATTCACTCCTTGTAGGAAGGGATGTTGGATCTGAATTTGATGCGGGACGCTCGGCAACAAAATTCGGCGGTTGGGTAACTGATCATTTTTTTAATGATTGTATATTTAAGCCTCATAAATATAGTCCGGTAAAAGAAACTAAGGATATTTTAGGAATTGTTTCGCCTCCAACAAGTGAATATGGAATTCAACCCAACGGATGTTATGCTGATCCCGTCATGTTTGACGCTACTTTAGACAAAGAGCATCTTAAGGCTGCTTTTAACTGGGCTACTTGGGGTCTTTACGGAATAGGTTTTCAAAGCTTAGCAATCCGTGATTCCCAGCTTCAATCTGTAGGTGTTACAAATATAGGAGGGTATACTCTCTTTAAATGCCTTAGCTCACCTTACAATCTGGAAGTTCCCTATATAACAACCAAGGTAATAGATAATATAAGGAAAAATTTCCCCGAGGTAATGAAAAGATTTGAAGAGATGGTTAAAAAGGGTACTTCTCTTCCTGTGTTTCTCTCTCCTAAAGATTATGGACTTGACTTCAAAAATATATCAGCTGTTCATGAAGAAGAAAATATGCTGAGGTCTTATCTTCTCACCAAGAAAAATATCAGTATGGATGCTATTAAAGAAGAAATGGAAAAAGCAGCAGATAAGATCAACAGAAAAATGCTCAATTACAAGGTTAAAGGCGATAGAGAGAAGTGGGAAGCTTATTTTAAGGCTATGGATAAATTCTATAAAGAGAATTATCCAAAGTTTTATGGTACTAAGGATTACGAGGAAAATTTCCTTAATTATTTCAAATTCTAATAAGTTTTTCTCGTAAGTCTAAAAAGTCTGGGGCAAAACAATCTTGCCCCAGACTAAAATATTTTCTTATAAGGAGACAAAAAAATACTTAAAGAGACTAAAGAGAAAAGGGTAAAATATGTTTATAGGGTAGCCTGGGCGTTTGGTATTCCTTATTTAGTGGCTTGTATTGTCTTCGGCTGGTATCCTATAGGAGTAGCTTTAGTCGTGGCTTTTCAGAAGTTTAGTGTAGTAAGACCGTGTACTTATATAGGTTTAGATAACTTTAAATATTTTATTGATGACCCTACTATATATATATCTTTTAGAAATATCTTCTATTATGCAGGGTTAAATATAATTCTTGTCTTTATGGTTCCAATTTTTATTTCTATATTCCTAATGGAGATGAGAAAGAGCATCATCAGGATAATGATGATTTTATGGTTTATCCCTGTAGCCTCTATGGCTGGGATCATCATCTGGAAGTGGTTTTATAATGTTCAATATGGTCTCTTTAATGGAATCTTAAGATATTTAGGTTTTCCAGAATTACAATGGCTTCAGGATGAGAACTTGGCTATGATTTGCCTTGTTTTACCCGGTTTAATTATGTTTGGTCCCGGATTAATTTATATTGCAACCTTACAAGGGATACCTGAAGAATTATATGAAGCTGCTCATCTTGAAGGAGCATCTTTCTTTCAAAAGATCTGGCATGTAACCCTACCAAGGATAAGACCAATTATAGCTATGATGCTTCTTTTATCCATTATTGGAAACCTGCAAGTATTTGATCAACCTTATGTTATGACTGGGGGAGGGCCTAATTTTGCTACATATTCAGTAGTAATGTATTTATTTGATATTGCTTTTGAACAAATGAGGTTTGGAAGAGCAACGGCTTTATCCTTAATATTATTTGTAGTCATTATGGTATTTGTTATTATTCAAAGAAAATACTTTAAAGAAAATCCAGATATTTAAAGGAAAATAAAATGCCTTTAATTCCTAAAGTAGGAAGAAAAAAAATAAGTATGCGCTTTTTAATGGGAACTATTACTGCTGTTTTATGGTTGGGAGTAGCACTTCATCTTTTCCCTGTTTGGTGGATGTTTACTACTTCCATAAAGCCAAGCTATGAGATATTGAAGTTTCCTCCAACTCTCTGGCCAGCTCATCCTTCTTTAGCCGCTTACCGTCTATTTTTTTATTTAAGCGCTGGGGGATGGGATGTTCTCCAATATCCTATAAAAATTTATATGAAAAACAGTGGTATCATAACTGCAGGAATTATGCTTATTCAAATTCCTATAACTGCCCTTATGGCTTATGCTTTATCCAAGCTTTACTCTCCAAGATGGACAAGATTATTATTTTTAATTTGTATTGGCACAATGCTTATTCCAATGCAGGTATCCTTAATTCCTCGCTATCTTATTATGAGGCATTTTCCTTTTCCGACAAGACATATTCCTAATATTCCCTTTACTGATATTCCTTTTCCTCATTATAATTTTCTTAATTCTTATTGGGCAGTAATCCTTCCCTCTATATATAGTCCTTTTAACCTTCTCTTATTTAAAGGTTTCTTTGATACTGTTCCCCCAGAATTAATTAACGCAGCAAGATTAGATGGAGCTTCAGAACTTGGTATATTTAGAAGAATAATTCTCCCAATGTCAAAACCTGTATTTGCTGTTGTCTCTTACTTTACTTTTTCTAGTGCCTGGAATATGTTTATGTGGCCCTTAATAGTTATTCAAAAGAATAAGCTATATCCATTATCAGTAATGCTTTATAAATTTCAAAATATTCTTCAATCTCAGCAGGTAGTCCCTGCAGAGCCTGAAACTCGAAGGCTACTGGAATCAGGAATGAGCTATAATGGTCTTATGGCTATATCTATTATTGAATCTATCCCTGTGTTTATAATGTTTGTTCTCCTTAGAGAGCAACTGATGACAGGGATAAAATTGAGAGGATTTAAGTAATTACGCTAAAAAACTAAAATATCCGATAATTTCTTTCGTTACGAGATTTAATATTTTAGACTCCTTTCGCTCTTCTCAGATCACTATAACATTCTTAAAAAATAATAGTATAAAGGAGTAAAGAGTATGCCTAAAGTGTCTTCAATAGAGAAAAAATTATGGGAAAAGGCTAATCAAGCAATTAAAGAACAAGAGAAAATCAGAAAGCCTAAGCTTGAAGATATATTTACAAGAAGATACTATATAAGTCCAGAAAGTCTCCTTGTAGATAATTATTTGAGAACAAAACCACTTGCTGCATTCAATCCAGGTGCATTTGTAAAAGATGGTAGGCTTTTTATCTTTCCTCGGCTCATTTTTGATTATTACAGCTACGTCTCCAGTATTGGAGTAGCAGTAATGGATATTGAGAAAGTAATTGATGGTAAACTAAAGAATCCGCTGAAGGTTAAAATTATCCTTTGGCCAGAGAAACTATGGGAATTTGGTCATGGCTGCGAAGACCCTCGGGTTTCATCTTTAAATGGCAGCATATATATACTCTATACAGGCGCTAAACATTATTATGTCAATCAAGGCATAACCAAAAAATCTGTGTTAGGATTTGCTGAATTAAATTCATTCTTTGAGATTAAGAGGAGGGGTTATTTTTCCATTGCAAGTGAAGCTAATAAGTTTACTCCCTCTTGCAAGGACAGTGCGCTTATCAAAATAAAGGATAATAAAGCTACTATGCTAACCCGACCAATTTTTCAAAATATAGCGCTTTGCTGGAGGGCAGAGGCAAATTTAAAAACACTAACGATTCCCGAAGATACCCTAAAGCCAGTGCTATTACAGGAAGAATGGGAATATAGGGTCGGCTGGTCTACAAATGTTGTTAAGCTATCTCCAGATGAATACCTGGTAGGCTGGCACGGAGTGCTAAAAGAAGATCTCTCATACAGAAATGGAATAGCGGTTGTGGATGGTAAAGGCGAACTCTTAGCCATAAGCAATTACCTCTTAGCTCCCAGGGGATTAAAAGAGAGTTATGGAGATAGGCCTCTGGCTATCTTTGGTAATGGTTTAGTAAGATACAAAGAATACTTAGTATGGATCGGTGGAATAGGAGATTATAGCATTGGGATATTCATTACCGAGCTAAGTAAGGTATTAGAAAATCTCAAGTGGATAAAAAAAAGTAAACAATGGAGACAAGCATGTTCTGAAAGTCGCCTTGGGGAAAATCTGCTCTGAAATTTCGTTGCGAGTGAGTTTTACTATCAGGTTATTTAACTTTCCTCCTTTTCTATGCTACATATTATCTATGACTCGTTCGGAGAAAATATATCGCATAATAGATGTTAATCTCAACCGTGCTACTGAAGACTTGCGGGTAATAGAAGATGCTGTCCGATTTATCTTAAATGATGCTCATCTCTGGGAAGAGATAAGAGATAGAAGACACTCCTTAGTTAAAACAGTAAGAGAAAATTCAAGTTTTGATTTTCATAAATTCTGAGATTCGGAGAACTCGACATTTTCAAAATGTGATGCTGATTTGAAGGAAAGATAGATTCTTTATCTTAACAACCAACCTTTCTTATCCTCCTCTATATCCTGAGAAACTATTTTACCTAAAAGATTAACAGCTTCTTTTAGCTCGGTATCTACATCTTCTTTATTAACATCAACATGAGATAATACTTCTTTATCAGAAACAAGTAAGGAAAGTAGTTCCTGGTGTTCTTTCTTATCTTCCCGGTTAATTTTTGGTTTAGAATCATTACCATAAGCTTTTAGAGAAAGATTTATCTTAGGTTTTACTTTCCCATCCATAAGTAAAAGAACTTTTCTTATGCCATCTCGAAGAAGCTCATAAGTATCTTTCACTGCAGAAGCTCCAAGCATAGGAGTAGAATCTATAACCTGATCTACTTTTTTCTTTAAAGGCCTGCTTTTTTAGCAAGTTTTAATATCTTTTTAAAGACCATCTTATCTTTATTGTTTGCAAGAAGTCGAGCCCTAAAGTAGACTAAAAGGGAGCGATCAAAGCCTTCATAATCTATGGGGACATCTAAAGCATACTTCCATTTTAAAAGCTTCTCTATCAGAAATATTCCCATAATTTTGCAAGATAAGAACTTTGGTAAGTCTTGCTGGAGGCACAGAGGTTCTCCGTTATTAAGACAGTATATATCAGCAAAGTTATGCGTTTTTGCATAGAAGCTCTTTTTATTAATAAGATGAGCACAGACAAATCCTGTATCAAAAAAGGAGGTTTGCTTATCTTCTTTTCCTAACATTTTATCTCCTTATCATGAGTATTTTTTAACTTCAAAATTGGTCGTATTATACCATGGAATAAGGATTTTTGTCAAAATTTTCTCTGAGAAAGAGCGAAAATCCGTGAAACTGGTGAAAAAGCTCCTAACATATTTTAAAGTGGGGCAACTTTGTTGAAAATAACCTATTTTTACAGGTTCTACCCCTAAAAAGGTACTAAAATAAGCATAAAGTGGGAGAATTTTCGGATAAAAAGTCAAATTTTGGGTTTTCCACCACCCTCCTGGGATATCTTCCCATGGATCCTAAGAAGGCTAATCTTTTCTTTCAGCTAATTAGTAAAAGGTATGAGGTAGGTTCCATCATCTTAACCTCTAACCGAGCTTTTGATGAGTGGGGAGATATCTTTGGAGACGAGGTAATAGCAGCAGCGATTATCGATTATCGATAGGTTAGTTCACCACAGCCATATCTTTAACATTAATGGTAAAAGCTACAGGGTAAAGGATAAGATAGAAGATAACCATGATAAAAACTCCTCATAAGAGGCAAATCTTTAGCGAGTTTTTCGCCTTGTTGACATTTTACCGGCTAAATTTACTTATTGAGAAAGAGCGAAATTTAGACCTGAAATGAAAGGAACTTGATATTCTTGAGTTTTTCTGGTATCTTACATAGAAAAAGGGCTCATAAGAGGCTATTTTAGGCGTTTTCTTCGATAGGGTAATAGTTTTTTATACCCCTGAACTTTCTAAAGATGAAATAGCCTCTTCGCGTAGCTTCTTAAGTAGACTCTAATAAAGAGCTTCAGAATTTATCACTATGAGGATGTTTATCCCTATAGTGGAAGTGGCACCGTCTGAAAAACCAGGGACGGGTCAAAATTCAATGGCGAAGACGGGTCAATTTTGGGTGGCGATCAACAGAAACCAGAGAGATAGCAGAAAGATTAGGCATAAGTCAAAAAACTGTATGCAAGTGGCAAGGCAGATATGCCCAAAAAGGCTTAGATGGACTAAGAGATAGCCAAAGATTGGGTAAACCCTGGAAGTTCTCTGCAGAGGAGAGGCTAAGTGTCATCACCACAGCTTGCAAGCCTCCAAAGACTACTACTCACTGGCCAGTAAGGGATCTACAAAAGGAAGTAAGTAAAAAGATCTCCCGGAGTATAAGTTATGTGACAATACACAGAATATTAAAATCAATAGATCTAAAGCCTCACCAATATGAGATGTGGCTCAATAGCCAGGATCCAGAATTTGAGGCTAAGCAGGCTGAGATCATTGGTTTATATATGAATCCCCCAGAGAATGCCCTTGTTCTATCCGTGGATGAGAAAACTGGAATGCAGGCATTGGGAAGAAAATACCCCAATAAGTCAATGATACCTGGGTATCCAGAGAAAGTTGAATCTCATTATGTGCGATACGGAACAAAATCTTTAATAGCCGCTTTAGCCGTACATAAAGGAGAAGTTATAGGTAAATGTTATGACCGTCACCGTCATGAGGAGTTCATTGATTTTCTGGGAGAAATTGAGAGGACCTATCCAGACA
>JAGGVN010000149.1 GCA_021158005.1 Candidatus Aerophobota bacterium
TAACTAAGATATATTATAGCAAAGAAAAATTGAATATTTTAGGAAAGGACCCCGGCACCAGAGCTTTAGATAATGTAAGTTTGGAAATTAAAAGAGGGGAGACAATGGCTATTTTAGGTCCTTCTGGTTGTGGAAAGAGCACGCTTCTTCGGATAATTGCGGGTTTAGAATCAGTAGAGGAAGGGGCAGTATATTATGATGATAAGGATGTGACCGATATGCCTCCTAAGGATAGAGGGATAGGAATGGTCTTCCAAAATTATGCTCTTTATCCTAATTATAAGTCAAAGGGTAACCTTTCTTTTTTCTTCTGGGTTCATAAGCGTTCTGAAGAGGAGATTGATGAGAGGGTAAAAGAAACCAGCAGGATTATGGGTATGGGTTTTGATAGACTCTTAGGGAGGATGCCTACCACTCTCTCAGGAGGAGAGCAGCAGAGAGTAGCCATTGGAAGATGTATTGTCCGATATCCCACTATCTTTCTTATGGATGAGCCTATTTCCAATCTGGATGCAAAACTTAGAGTAAGGACCCGGGGGGAGATAAAGAAGCTACTTATGAAATTTGCCATTACCACTGTTTATGTTACTCATGATCAAGTAGAAGCTATAGCTATGGGAGATAGGATTACAGTGATGAGAAAGGGGAAGATAATCCAGGTAGGGACCTATGATGAAATATACACCCATCCGGTAAATCGGTTTGTAGCGGAGTTTGTAGGAAAGCCACCTATGAATTTCTTTGAAGGAGAAGTATGCGAAGGGAATCTTTTTAAGAGTGCAGATTTTTCCTTAGCTCTTCCCCCAGAGAAACTTTCTCAACTAAATGGAAAAAGAGAGGTCTTTCTGGGAATAAGACCCGAGGATATTAATCTTCTTCCTGGTCCGGGTAAAGGAGAAAAAGAAGAGAAGGATTTCATTAAGGGATGGGTGGAGATAATTGAGCCAAACTTTGCAGAAAGGGCTAAAACGGTTTATATAAGGGTGGGAAGCAGTAACTTTAGTGCTAAAGTGGATGAAAGCGTGCCGATAAAGGTAGGAGATAGAGTGAAAGTAATCTTTGATAAAGAAAAGATCCATCTCTTTTCCAGGGAGGATGAAAGAATGCTTGTTTAAAAATAAACTAAAAGGGAGGTGAAAACTTGCAGTAAAGCTTCGCTTCTTTTAAGAAGAAAGACTTTATTTGTAAGGAAAAAATGGCTAGGGTTTTAATAAAAGATGTAAGTAAAAGGTATGGTGAAGTTTTAGCGGTAAAGGATATGAATTTAGATGTAAAGGATAGAGAGTTTATAGTCCTGGTGGGTCCCTCGGGTTGTGGTAAATCTACTACTTTGAGGATGATTGCTGGTTTGGAGGTGATAACTTCCGGAGAGATATATATTGGGGACCGGCTCATTAATGATGTTCCTCCAAAGGATAGAAAAGTAGCCATGGTTTTTCAGGAATATGCTCTTTATCCCCATATGACTGCTTACGATAATATTGCTTTTGGTCTTAAGGTTAGACATGAATCGAGAAGAGAAATAGATAAAAAAGTGAGAAGAGCTGCTCAAATGCTGGAATTGACTGAACTTCTGGACCGTAAACCCGCTCTTCTCTCCGGTGGAGAAAGACAGAGAGTAGCTCTATGTAGAGCTATTGTGAGAAATCCGGATGTTTTTCTTTTTGATGAACCTTTAAGTAATCTCGATGCCAAATTGAGGACTCAAGCAAGGAATGACCTTATTAAGCTTCATCGTCGTCTGGGGGTTACTTCTATATATGTTACTCATGACCAGACCGAGGCTATGACTATGGGGGATCGGGTGGCGGTTCTCAGCCATGGTGTTATTCAGCAGGTGGGCACTCCCGGGGAATTATACGATCATCCCCAGAATAAACATGTGGCGGGATTTATTGGTTCTCCGGCAATGAATTTTATTGAATGTAAACTTGTAAAAAAGGACGGAAAAATCTGGATCGATGGGAAAGGTTTCACCGTTAAAGTTCCTGATAATTATATTCCTTTAATAGAAAGTTTCATAAATAAGGAGATAATATTTGGGATTAGACCAGAGAATGTCTATATAGGGAGAGCTCCTGTCTCTTCTAATGAGGAGAATACAATTCCGGCGGTGGTAGAGATGGTAGAACCTCTGGGGACAGAGGTAGTGGTTCATCTCACTTCGCCTGACCCAGGGAAGCATGGTTTTATTTCTTTAAGTGGGAGAGAAGCTCTCCGATTAAGGAGGGGAGAAAGAATAAAAGTTATTTTTGATCTTAGCAAGATGCATGCCTTCGAGAAAGATACGGAGAAGGCGATTATGTAGGAGTTTTAGGAAGTTTATTTTATGCAGCCAAGGATAGGGGAGGTATTAGGAAAGTCGTTTAAGGATTTTTACGGGAATCTGGAAAGAGTTCTGGTAGCTAATTTAGTATGGTCTTTATCTTTAATTCCGGTAATTGGTGTATTACTCGTAAAAGGTTTTTCCGCCGGGTTATTTATTCTCCCTTTTTTGGGTATTTCTATCCTGTTATTAGGAGGGAGCACCGGAGGGGTCTTTTATTATATGAAAAGGATAGTTAAGGGAGAAAGCGTAGAATATATGGATATCTTGAGGGAAGGAAAAAAATATTTTAAAAAAAGCTTAGTCTTTTTATCTATTTATGGAGGAGTAGGTTTTCTCACTTTTTTGGTAGTGACAGGATGGAGAGGGAGTAGTTTTTTTCTTAGTTTTTTACAAGGAATAGGGATTTGGGCTTTCCTCTTCTTTTCCCTGATTGGAACATATTTTTTTCCTTTACTCATAAATGAAGATTTAGGAATATGGAAGATAATAAAGAAAGCTACAGCGCTTACTCTGGATAATTTTTGGTTTACCTTAGGTATTTGCGTGGTAGTCCTTCTCCTCCTTGTTCTTTCCACAATAGTGGTAGTGGGAGTATTTCTCTTTTTGATAGCGCTGGTGGGCATTATTCAAAACAATGCTTACTTATCTTTGAAAGAGGGAATTTAGAGTCTCTAACTTTGCTTTCCGCTCGCAGAGATAGGGGCGGAAAGATTTTTGGCAATATTCAAAAATCTTAAAGGAGGATTTAATGTCACGGGAATTTGTGATTCTCTCAAGGTTTGGAAGTGGAAGAGCTATGTATAATAAGGAAGATGAGGTCCCCCCCTTATCTGATCAAGAGTTTCTCGAGTTAATAAGGGAAAAACATATTGGGATTAGAGAAATAGAGGAGAATAGAGTTATTCCTCATGAGGAGATAGAAAGATTATCAGATGAAGAGCTTCTTAACTTGATTAAGAAAGTTAAAGAAGAGATAGAAGCTCGCAAAAAGCCTCCCAAAAAGCGTCGGCCCATTGGAACTTACATAGCTATCAGTATTCCAGTGGTTATCTTCGCTTTATTATTATATGTGAGGATAACTACTCCTCCAAGGGTCAATCCCTTTTTACTTAATCAATATTATAAAGTTCATACTCTGGAAGATGGAACCAGAGTATGCGATGTTTATTATAAGGTGGAGAATAAGGGAGGTCCGGGAAGCTATCGTCTTGATGCGGAGATAAAATTGGCTAAACCAAAGCCAGAAGATTGGAAACGCACCTGGAAGAGTATTA
>JAGGVN010000112.1 GCA_021158005.1 Candidatus Aerophobota bacterium
ATTTTTAATAAACTTATGACCAACTTCATTCTCTTCTGAGCAGTTTTATAGCTTCTCTTATTTCTCTGACCCCTATGAATTCCATTTTTGAAGAAATTTTTGACTTCTTTATTAATGACTGAGGAAGAATACATCGATTAAAACCCAACTTGGATGCTTCCTTTATTCTCTTATCTATAACTCCTACCGGGCGAATGTCCCCGGATAAACCAATCTCTCCAATGGCTATAGTATTTTTAGGAAAAGTTTGCTCCTTATAACTGGAAGCAATGGCCAAAGCAATCCCTAAATCGCAAGCTGGTTCTCTCACTCTAACTCCCCCGGCTACATTTACATAAACATCCTGATCATATAGACGTAGCTTTCCTTGTTTTTCAAGCACGGCTAAAAGCAAACAAAGTCTATTGTAATCTACGCCTTGAGTTATTCTTCTGGGAATAGCTAAGTTTGAAGGAGACACCAGAGCCTGAATTTCTACTAAAAAGGAACGGCTGCCTTCTATTGTCGAAACTATCGCAGTTCCTGATGTATCCTCCAGAGAGTTTTTCAAGAACAATTTAGAAGGATTCGTCACTTCTTTTAAACCATCCTCTTCCATACTAAAAATTCCAATTTCTGAACAGGGCCCAAATCTATTCTTTACTACACGAAGTATTCTGTACTGGTAATCTTTTCCGGACTCAAAGTAAAGAACTGTATCCACAATATGTTCCAGGACTCTGGGCCCAGCAATTGCTCCTTCTTTAGTAACGTGGCCTATAAGAAATATAGTTATTCTCTCTCTCTTAGCTAATCCCATAAGATATGCTGTACACTCTCTTATCTGAGAAACAGAACCCGGTGCAGAATTATAATCTTCTCGATAAAGAGTCTGAATAGAATCTATAATTACTATCCTGGGTTTCAAATTCATAATCTGTAAAGTAATCTGATTTAGATTAGTCTCAGGCAAAATATAAAAATGAGGAGAGTTAACTTTTAAGCGAGAAGCTCTTAATTTGCTCTGTTCCGCCGATTCCTCCCCCGAGACATAAAGCACAGAACAATTTGAAGAACTCAATTTATTACCTATCTCCATTAAGAGAGTAGATTTTCCTATACCGGGTTCGCCTCCAATCAGAACCAGCGAGCCCGGAACTACTCCTCCTCCTAAGATACGGTCAAACTCTTCCACCCTTGTAGAATATCGTCTCTGTTCATATTCTTTTACTTCAGTAATGGGTAAGGGAACAGTCTCTTTAAAAGTTTGCCTTAGAGGAGAAAAAGTCCCTTTTCTAACAATTTCTTCTTGAAAACTATCCCATTTGCCACATGCAGGACATCGCCCCTGCCATTTAAAAGAAACATAACCACAATTTTGACAGATGAATCTAGTTTTATCCATTTTCTCTATATCAGTAAGTTCTTTCTAAGAGCTCTATATTCTCCAAAGCTCTCCCTGCTCCAATAGCCACACAGAATAAAGGTCCCTCTGCTAAATAGGCACAAATACCCGTAGTCCTGGCGATTAAAAGATCAAGATTTTTTAAAAGGCTTCCTCCTCCGGTAAGGACAATTCCTTTTTCTATTATGTCTGCAGAAAGTTCCGGGGGTGTTTTTGCCAGAACCTCTTTTACCCCTCCCACTATAAAGGAAAGAGGCTCAGAAAGGCTTTCTGATATTTCCTTAGCAGAAATTCTTATTTTTTGAGGTAAACCCGCCACTAAGTCTCTTCCCTTTATTTCCATCTCTTCACTTTCCGGGGGAGAAATAGCGTATCCTATTTTCTGTTTTATATATTCAGCTGTATTTTCCCCTATAGCTAAGTTATAATGCTTTCTTATGTATCTGGTGATTGCTTCATCTAACTCATCACCTCCTATACGAAGAGAATTACTTACTACTATTTCTCCTAAGGAAATAACGGCAATATCTGTGGTTCCTCCTCCTATATCTATAATCATATTTCCTTTGGATTTAGTAATATCTAAATTTGCTCCGATAGCGGCGGCTTTGGGTTCTTCGATAAGAAAAACTTTTTTGGCTCCTGCTTGAAGAGCAGCGTTCTTTACTGCTCTTCTTTCTACATCTGTTCCTCCTGAAGGAATACAGAGCATAAGATAAGGAGGAAAAAAAATCCACCTTCCATAAATCTTGCGAATAAAGAATTCAAGAATACTTTTTACCATACGATACTCAGCAATTACTCCATCCTTTATGGGACGTATGGCTATGATATTCTCCGGCGTCCTTCCTAACATTTCTTTAGCTTCACTCCCTATAGCTAATATTTTTCCTGATCCTTTATTTATAGCTATTACAGAGGGTTCATTAAGAACTATTCCTTTACCCTCTACATAAATGAGGATATTAGTAGTTCCCAGATCTATCCCTATTTTCTTTCCCGTAAATAACATCTTATTCCTCTTTTATTCTCTTAATTTTTGCTCCCAGAATAGATAATTTCTTCTCCAAACTTTCATAACCCCGATCAACATGAGAAACATTGTAAACTTCTGTAATTCCTTGGGCGGCTAACCCCGCCAGAACCAGAGCTGCCCCTCCCTGGATATTACAGGCGGTAAGAGAAGCTCCTTTCAAAGAAGAAACTCCTTTTATTTTTATTCTCCTTCCCTCAACTTTAATATTAGCTCCCATTTTTTGAAGTTCAGGAATACAGGTAAATCTATTTTCAAAGATGGTTTCGGTGATAATACTTACTCCTTGGGCAAAACAACTAAGAGCTGTCATCTGAGGCTGAAGGTCTGTAGGAAACCCCGGGTAAGGAAGAGTCGTTATTTTTACAGAATGAAGGTGATTATTTTCTCCATAAACCTTTATTTCTTTATCCTTACAGTCTATTTTTGCTCCCATCTTTTTAAGTTTAGTTAAGGGTGTTCTTAAATGCTCGGGATAAACTCCTTCTATGGTTATTTTTCCCCGGGTGATAATACCTGCCAGAATAAATGTCCCTGCCTCTATACGGTCGGGAATAACCGAATGCTCCACAGAATGTGTCTCTTTCACTCCCTCTATTTTAATTGAATCTATTCCTTCTCTTTTTATTCTTACCCCCATACTTTTTAAAAATTTAATTAAATCTAATATCTCCGGACTACAGCAGGCATTTTTAATAACGGTAGTTCCCGAAGCAAGAGAAGCGGCTAATATTATATTCTCAGTAGCTCCTACACTGGGAAAAGATAAGTGAATTTCCTTTCCCTTAAGACCATGAGGAGCAAAAGCTTCAATATATTCATCTTCTACCTTTATCCGGGTCCCCATCTCTTTCAAACCTTTAAGATGAAGGTCTATTGGTCTTTTACCTATTTTACATCCTCCGGGTAGAGAAACTCGGGCATGTCCCAGGCGCGCTAAAAGAGGTCCCAAAGTTAAAATAGATGCACGAATTCTACTTCCTAATTCAAAAGGAACTTTATCCTCATAAATATTAGAAGAGTCAATATTTAGCTGTCCATTATCTCTTTTTACTTTAACTCCCAGATTTTTTAAAATATCACTCATTATGGTTATATCTGTTAGATAGGGAACATTTCTTAACTGACAACTCTTCCCCGCTAACAAACAAGCCGCCATTAAAGGAAGAATGGCATTTTTTGCTCCACTTATTTTAACCTTTCCTTCTAAGGGAATCTCTCCTTCAATAACGAATTTCTCCACTTCTTTTCTCCTCGTGTTAAATTTTCATCTTCTCCAGAATCTCTCTCCACCCTGTAGATACCTACACTAATATTTCTATCCTGGCTTTAAGTCTTAAATCCTCTATCCATTCTTCTATAGAGTCTGTTGCCTTCCTTCTTCTTAGATAAGTCTCAATTTTATCCTTAAATTCTTCAAAAGAAAATTTCCTTCTTTCTATTAATTTTAAAATATAAAATGTCCCTTCTATTTCTACTTTACTTATCTCGTTTTCTTTTAAATTAAGAATTTCTTCTCTTAAAGAGGGATTTATCTCTCTTAAATTAATCCATCCCTCTCTTAAAAAGGAAAAAGAATCACTATTTTTCTTCAATTTTTGATAGATATCCTCTGCTTTTTTCTCATCTTTTTCCACAATATAAGCTATTTTCACTAAATTCTTCTCCTCTAACTCCTTTTGGTAAGTCTGGTAGAATTTTCGTATATTCTCCTTTATTTCGTTTTTTCCCTCCATATATTGCTTTAGTTCCTGATAGATTTTTTTTATCTCTTCTTCTTTTATCTCTATATCTCTATTAATCTCTCTCATTTTCTCAATAATTAACTTTTCTTGCAAAATTTCATCCCGAAGTCTTTCTTTAAATTCTTCCAATGATGTTCCCCTATCTTTCAATATCTTCTCAAGATTTTCAGAAGAGAATTGCTTCTCGTACTTACTAAATCTCTCCTCCACTTCTTCCTTTGTTACCGTAATTTCTCTTTCCTTTGCCTTCTCAAGGAGAAGTTCTTTATCTATTAGTAATTCTAAAACTTCTTTTTTTTTAATCTCTTCTCTTTCTAATCCCCACTCCTTTTGATACCAGAGAATTTCTTTCTCTAACTCTTTTTCACTGATAATCTTACCATTAACAGTAGCTACTATTCTATCTACTAATTGGTAAAATTGAGCACTAAAGCAGGAATTTGCAAATAAAAGACAAAATATCCCGCTTCCCCAGAAAAGATATCGCCGCAAGTATCTTTTGAATACTTTCGGGCTATTAGTTAGCACCTTCTTCATTTCTCTATCTTCTATGATAACATATCTTTCAATTTTTGTAAAATTTCTTTAATAAAAGAGAGGCATTTTTCTTCTTCTCCCTTTTTCTCAAAGACTAAATTTCTTTCATCTAAAGGAAGAAGAAAATAGCCTTGAGATTTTAAGTTATTTTTTAATTTCTCTCTTCTTTCCTTGGTTAGAGAAAAAGAAGGAGAGAATCTTGCCCAGATACGTGAATCTTTACACACTAGAGAAATAATCCCTAATTTTTCACCTATTAATTTAATTTCTAAAAGTTTAATTAAATTTCTTACTTCTCGAGGCAGAGGGCCATACTGGTCCCTTAATCTCTCTTTAAAATAAAGAATATCTTCCTCAGTTTTTATTGTGCCCATCCTTTTGTAAAGCTGGAATCTTTGTTCTTCATAGGGAACATAAGAAGGAGGAATTCTTGCCTCAATTCCTAAGTTTAAATTAATAGGAGAAGGCAAAGAAACCTTTTTCCCTTTCAATTTCTCAATCTCTTCAGATAGGAGTTGAGAGTAAAGAGTAAATCCTATGGCAGATATATGTCCGTGTTGTTCTTTACCTAACAGATTACCTGCCCCCCTTATTTCTAAATCCTGCATAGCTATGTGAAAAGCAGATCCCGGATGTTTAAGAGCATTAATAATTTTCAGTCTCTTCTTCGCTTCCTCAGTAAGAAATTTACGGGGGCTGTAAATAAAGTAAGCGAACGCTTTTCTTTTTCCTCTACCTACTCTTCCTCTTAATTGATATAGATCTGCAAGCCCAAAATTCTCTGCTCCTTCCACAATGAGAGTATTTACATTGGGCATATCTATTCCCGATTCGATAATCGTAGTGCAAACAAGAATATCATATTTCTTCCTTAAGAAGTCTCTTACAGTATTCTCTAACTCACGAGAGAGCATTCTTCCATGGGCAAAAGCTACCGAAGCATGAGGAACTATTTTTTTAACCTTTCCAGCTACTCTTTCGATATCCTTAATCTTATTGTAAAGGTAAAAGACTTGTCCACCTCGCTCTAATTCTTTTAAGATTATTTTTCTTATAAATTCCTCGTTATACTCTAATACTTGAGATTCTACATTTAATCTTTCCAGAGGAGGAGTAGAGATAAGACTTATCTTCCTCAGACCCATAAGGGACATATAAAGTGAGCGGGGAATAGGAGTAGCACTCAGGGTCAATACATCTACCGATTTTTTAAGATTTCTCAAGTAATTTTTATGAATTACTCCAAAACGTTGCTCTTCATCAATGATTACCAACCCCAGATCTTTAAAATTTACATCTGGTTGAATCAAGCGATGTGTTCCAATAATTATATCTATTTTGCCTATTTTCAGGTCTGCTATAATCTTCTTTTGATTACTCATATTCTGAAAACGAGAAAGCATCTCTATGCGGATAGGATAGGCAGCCATCCTTTCCTTAAAAGTTCTATAGTGTTGTTCAGCGAGAATAGTAGTGGGAACCAGAACAGCTACCTGCTTATTATCCATTACGGCTTTAAAAGCTGCTCTTATGGCTACTTCCGTCTTGCCATATCCAGCATCTCCACAAACCAATCTCTCCATAGGTTTATTATTCTCCATATCCTTTTTTATCTCTGCAGTAGCTTTAAGTTGATCAGGAGTCTCTTCATAGGGAAAGCTTGCTTCAAACTCTATTTGCCAATCTGTATCCGGGGAGAAAGCAAAACCGGGAATTACCTCTCGGGAAGAATATAACTTTAAAAGAGAGGAGGCAAGCTTCTGGGTAGCTTCTCTCACTTTCTTTTTTCTATACTCCCATCTATTCCCTCCAAGACTATAGATGGGAGGAGGATTATCAGAGTCTCCAATATATTTATGGAGTCGATCCATTTTATCTACAGGAATGTAGAGATGATCTGAGTTCTTATAATCAACCCTAAAATAGTCCTGTTTTTTCCCATTTATAGTTAAAGTTTTTATTCCTTTAAATATCCCTATTCCATGATCAATATGAACTACATAGTCACCTTCCTGGAGTTCACTCCAGTCTTCAATTCTTATTTCCTCTTCTTTTAACCACTTTTTTCTTTTTTCTCTATACCTTTCAAAAATATCTCCATCAGCAATATAAATTTCTTTTGTTTCCTCAAATCTAAATCCTCTCTGCAGAGTCCCTATTTGTATATTAATAGAAGAAATCTCTATTCCTCTCTCTTCAAGAAGATCTCGTAATCTACTCCCCTGTCCTTCAGTAGGACTCAGAAAAGTAATCTTATATCCCTCTTTCCTCCACTTCTTAATCTCTTGAATTAACAACTCAAGATGTCCTCTATAGGGAGTTAAAAAAGAAGAAGAGAAAGAAAAATTCCTTTTAGGCCTCATCCATGAAGTTCGTCGAGGAAGAGAAGAGAGATATAAATGAGGTTTTTTTAAAAGATTTTTAAATTCCTGAAAATAGGAAGAAAAATCTGCTGGCTCATCGAGAATAAAAACAAAAGAAGAGGGGAAAGCATTAAAAAGGGGAATTGAATCTTCCTCTTTATTCAATGAAGAATCCTTAATAGAGGATAGAATTACTTCTTTTCTTTTCTTAATTGAGGATTGAGTTAAAGGACTAAATTCTCTGATGGATTCTATCTTCTCTTCGAAAAGTTCAATTCTAATAGGGTAAGAATAAAGAGGAGAATAAAAATCTATAATTCCTCCACGATAGGAATAATCCCCTTCTTCTTCTACCAGAGAGGAAAAGTGATAACCTTTTTCTACTAATTTCTTTAAGAGAAAATCCCGGTCGATTTTTTCACCTTTTTTTAAATAGAGAATATCCTTGATAAAGAAAGAAGGGGAAATTTTTTGAAAAAGGGTAGCCAGAGAAGTAATTACGAGGATATTATTCTGCTCTAATTTACGAAAAATCCGTAAGTAATGACTTGAAGAAAGAAGAAAAAGTTCCTCTTCTGGAAGGAAGGAATGTAAATTTTCATAAACTTCTTCTGCACGACTCTCATCAGAAGTAATAAACAAAAAAGGAATACCTATCTCTCTTTTCCAGAGACTTACCAGATATGTCTTACTCTCTGGAGTTAATCCATG
The DNA here is from genome assembly GCA_021158005.1 of Candidatus Aerophobota bacterium. Classification (GTDB taxonomy): domain Bacteria; phylum Aerophobota; class Aerophobia; order Aerophobales; family JAGGVN01; genus JAGGVN01. The sequence goes on from JAGGVN010000112.1 coordinate 7,774, forward strand.
CACCCCACAGGGTAGATCCCGCTCTTTTATTCTCCGGAAACATTCTCTAAATTTATCCGGTGTCACCTACATTCTCTACTCCTAACTTCTCTTTGAGGGAATTTAGAAGAGTATCCATTTCTCCGTTTAGAATTTCTTCTAAGTTATATAAAGTCAAACGAATACGATGATCAGTTACTCTTCCTTGAGGGAAGTTATAAGTGCGAATACGTTCTGCTCTTTCCCCTCTGCCAATCTGAGTTTTTCTCTGAAGAGAAAACTTTTTTTGTTGTTCTTCCTCTTTTCTCTGAAGAAGCTTAGCCCGCAACACTCTCATAGCTCTAACTCTATTTTGATGTTGAGATCTTTCATCCTGACACTGAACCACAATTTGCGTAGGACGATGAGTGATTCTTACCGCAGAATCGGTAACATTTACATGCTGCCCCCCTGCTCCCCGAGAACGAAAGGTTTCGATTACTAAATCATCAGGACTTATTTCCACTTCTACCTCTTCTGCTTCAGGAAGAATAGCTACAGTAGCTGTAGAAGTGTGAATTCTCCCACTCGATTCCGTTATAGGAATTCTTTGAACTCGGTGAACGCCACTCTCATATCTTAAGAAAGAAAAAGCTTCTTTTCCTTTTATTCCAAAAATAACCTCTTTAAATCCCCCTCTATCTGTGGGATGAAAATGGATATTTTCTACTTGCCAGTTCTTTTTTTCCGCAAAACGAATATACATTTTGTAGAGATCAGCTACAAATAAAGAAGCTTCTTCTCCTCCTGCGCCTGCTCTAATTTCCACAATAATATTTCTTTGAGAATATTTGTCTTTTAAAAAAAGGAGTCGGTCAAGTTTTTTTTCTAAAGCATCTAATTTTTTATTAATTTCTCTTTTTTCTTCTTCAGCCAATATTTTTATTTCTTTATCCTCTTCTTTATTGTCTATTATTTCTTTTAGTTTTTTTATTTCATTTTGATTCCTTTGGTATTCTTCCCAGAGGGTAATGATTTCCTCCAGTTCTTTGCGCTCCTGAAAATACTTTTGTATTTCTCTTCTGGTGGATAAGAGTTGTGGCTGAGAAAGAAGAGAACATAACTGCTTATATCTTCCTTGTATTTCTCTTATTTTATCTACTCGCGATTGTCGCATTTAATCCTCTCCCTTTATAATTATATACTCCTCTTCCCTCTCTGTCAAAAAGACGTCGCCTCAGGAGGCAGAATATTCCCTTAACTCTGTAGCAAGAATGTGTTTTAACCAGATTTTAAGGGAGAGACCTTGACATTTTTGAAAATTGTGTTATTAATAATGTGAGCGAAGTTCATTGAGAAATTTGGTAAAGATTTGTTCATAACCGAAAAAGGCAAACTATTCGAAAGAATAGGACGCAAAGCCACAGGCCTGTTTACACGGCAGCTGGGCTACCGAAGTTATGAAGTAATTAAAAGCCGTTCTATTCTTACGAATAGAACGGCTTTTTTTTATAATCCTCTCAAATGATATTTGATAAAATCGAGGTGATAAATTATGAATAAGAAAAAAATATTATTAATGATAATCTCCTCTCTCATTCCCATTCTTATTTTTGCTGGAGAGAACTCTTTTCCCTGGCAACCAAATTCAGAGAATTCTTCTTTTAAAAAGATTAATCCAGAATTTATTGAAAATGAAATCCTGGTAAGATTCAAAGAAGGAGTCTCTACTAATCAAATAACCCTATTAAATGAAAAATTAGGGGCTTCCACATATAAGGTGTATTCATTCCCTGATGGGTTAAAAATCTACCATTTAAAACTAAAGCCAAAAAGAATAAGCACTCAAAAAGCTCTCCAGGAATATAAAATGTGTCCGGAAGTAGTCTATGCTACTTATAATTATACTCTGCATACCTTAGATTCAGTTATTCCTCATCTTTCTCCTAACGACCCTTATTTTAAAAACCAGTGGGCTCTGGAGAATACTGGACAAAATGGAGGAAGAGAAGATGCAGACATTGATGGACCTGAGGCCTGGTATATATCTGCTGGAAATAACAAAATAGTCATTGCCGTAATAGACACAGGAATTCAAATTGACCATCCCGATCTCGCTTCTAATATCTGGACAAATCCAGGAGAGATTCCTGATAACGGTATAGACGATGATAGAAACGGATATATAGATGATGTTCATGGATGGGACTTTAAAAATGATGATAACAGCGTTTATGATGGTATTGATTGGCACGGAACGCATGTTGCCGGTATCATTGGAGCTATAGGAAATAACGGAATAGGAATAGCCGGAATAAACTGGCGAGTAAAGATAATGCCTTTGAAATTCTTAGAATATGGGGTAGGACAATCTGCCGATGCTATAGAGGCTTTTGCTTATGCTGCTCAGAAAGGAGTAAAAATCATCAGTAATAGCTGGGGTAGATGGGGAGCTCCAGACCCAGCTATGGAAGACGCTATCAGATCTTCAGGAGCACTCTGTATCTTTGCTGCCGGAAATTCCGGAAAAGATAATGATGCTGGATATCCTTATTATACCAATTATCCTTCCAGTTATCCCTTAAATAACATTATCGCTGTTGCCGCCAGCGATTCCTCTGATAACTTAGTGAGTACTTATTGGGGCTCAAACTGGGGTAAAAAAACAGTAGATTTAGCTGCCCCTGGTCTGGATATCCTTTCCACATTTCCTACAGATAAATCCAATCCTCCTTATAAATATGCTTCGGGAACTTCTATGGCTGCTCCTTATGTAGCCGGAGTAGCTGCACTCGTTAAAGGAAGATTTTTAGGGAAAACCCCGGAGCAAATAAAAGAAATGATATTAAATAGTGTTGATCAAAACAATAATCTAAAAGGACGCCTTCTTAGTGGAGGCAGATTGAACGCCCATAATTGCTTAATTGGTCAGGGAGATGAAACTCCTCCAGAAACACACTTTACTACTTTGCGTCCCTCTTCCAATAAACTTACTGCCAATACCCCCACTATTGAGGTTTATTTTGCGTGGGAAGGTTCCGATAATCTTACTCCTAAAGAAAAATTACTTTATAGCTACTTTATGGAAGGGTATGATGAGGGTTGGTCTCCCTGGACTTATAAAAAAAATATAACTTATTTTCTTCCTCAGGGAGAATATACCTTTAAAGTACGAGCTTGCGATGAAGCAGGCAACTTTCCTGATGAAGAGAGTTCCTCAATTGCCCGGCACTCTTTTCAAGTATCTTTACCTCTAATTGTCTATCCCAATCCTCTGCGGTCTGGTCAAAATCTTAAAATAGCTAATATTCCTCTGGGTTCCCTTGGAACAAAAGTCTACATCTATGATATCTCAGGAAGACTCGTAAAAATATTGGAAGAAGGAGAAGGAATTAAAAAAGAAGGAGGTTCTTTTACCGCTACCTGGGATTGTCATAGTAAATCAGGTGAAGAAATAGGCAGGGGTATCTACCTTTACCTTATCTA
>JAGGVN010000134.1 GCA_021158005.1 Candidatus Aerophobota bacterium
GGTGTATCTTGTTTGAGCAAGGAAGCTTCAGGGTACCTTTCTATTTTAATTGTTAAAAAGACTTCGGGCTTTCCCTTTCGTCGCTGTATATCCGCTTTAGATTGTTCTGGGCAGTCTTCTCATTCGGGAAATATTTAAACTTGGAAGCTTTGCTTCCTTCGAGCATAAATATTTCTTTTTCCTCATTTCGGAGACCTCGTTAAGGTAATGTATATAATGCTCCTTCAGGGAAATATCCTCAGTAAAGAATATAGGGATAATTTCCTCCGTAGATTAAAAGTAAGGAAAAAGTTTAAAGATGAAAGTTTTCTTCATTGGTGCAGGGCCAGGAGACCCAGAGCTTTTAACTATAAAAGGGCAAAAAATTATTAAAAGGGCAGAGATAGTTATTTATGCAGGTTCCCTAATAAATAAAGAAATTTTAAATTTTGCTAAAGACAGGGCAAAGATATACGATTCATCAAAAATGAGTTTAAATGAGATTACAAAAATTTTTAACAAAGCAAAAGAAAAAGATGCTACTATAGCCAGAATTCATAGTGGCGATCCCTCTCTTTATAGTGCTATTCAGGAACAAATAGATTGGTGTGAAAAAGAGAAAATCCCTTACGAGGTTATCCCTGGCGTAAGTTCTTTTTCAGCAGCAGCGGCAAAAATTAAACAGGAACTAACATTACCCGGGGTAAGTCAGAGTGTAATTTTGACCAGAATATCTGGAAGGACGAAAGTCCCTCCAAGAGAAGATATAGCACTCTTAGCAAGGGCAAAAACTACTATGGTCATTTTTTTAAGTATCCAAGAAATTGATAAGGTAGTTACAAAACTTCTTACTGAATATTCCTCTGAGACACCTGTAGCTATTATCTACAAAGTTTCCTGGCCTGAGGAAAAAATTATCCAGGGGAATCTTTCCAATATTGCTCAGAAAGTAAAAGAAGCTAAAGTTACACACCAGGCAATCATTTTAGTGGGAGAAGTATTAAAAAAGAAATATCAAAAATCAAGATTATATAATGCTTCCTTTACTCACTCATTTCGCAAAGCTAAAAAATGAGGATAGCTATTATTGCCATTAACAAGGAAGGTAAAAAAACAGCTCAAATACTCAATCAAAACTTTATGGATAGTAAGATTTACACTCTTACAAATAAGGTCTCTCTAAAAAGTCTGGTAGGAGAAATTTTTAATAAATTTGACGGAATTATCTTCATTATGGCATTAGGTATTGTGGTGCGAGTAATTGCTCCTTATCTCAAAGATAAATATCATGATCCTGCTGTAGTGGTTGTTGATAAAGCTAAAAGGTTTGCTATCAGCACACTTTCTGGACATGAAGGAGGGGCTAATAAACTTACCTTTATAGTGGCTCGGATATTAGATGCAATGCCTATCATTACCACGGCATCTGATACGGAGAAAAAAATCATTGTAGGTATCGGATGCAGAAGAGGTATTTCTGAAGATGCAATTAAGAAAGCCATTTTAAGCTCTCTTAAAGAGAAAGGCATTTCTTTAAAAGAGGTACGCTTGGCAGCTACTATTGATATTAAACGTAATGAGAAGGGTTTAGTAGATGCCTGTTCAGGATTAAATTTACCTTTGGTTTTTATTGATAGAGAAAGAATTAAAAATTTTTGTGGCCAGATTGAAACATCAGAAGTTGTAGAGCGAAATTTAGGATTGAAAGGAGTGTGTGAACCTTGTGCACTATTAGCTGGAAGAAAGGCGAAGTTAATCTTAAAAAGAAAATTTACCCCCGGGGTTGCCGTAGCCATAGCCAGGGAAGATTATATATAGTAGGGATTGGTCCAGGAAATACGAGCCTTTTAACTCAAAAAGCGCAAAAAATAATTGAGGAATCCCGGGTAGTCATAGGATATAGTACTTATATAAGGCTTATAAATAATTTAATAAAGGATAAGGAAGTAATTTCTTACGGTATGACCCAAGAAGTAGAAAGAGCTAAATATGCTATAAAGAGAGCATTGAGTGGGGATAATGTCTCTCTTATTTCTGGTGGAGATCCGGGTATCTACGGTATGGCTGGCGTAGTTTTACAGCTTTTAGATAAGGAAGAAAATAAAATCAAAATAGAGATTATTCCTGGAATTACAGCCGCTTCTTCTTGCGCAGCTCTTTTAGGAGCACCATTAATGCATGATTTTGTCGTAATTTCTCTAAGTGATATCCTTACTGATAGGAAATTAATTGAACAAAGAATTGAATTAGCTACCAGGGGTGATTTTGTAATTGTCTTCTACAATCCTAAAAGTAAAAAGAGGATAAGACCACTCAAAAGGGCCTGGGAAATTTTAATGGAACATAGGTCAGAGAATACAATTGTGGGGATAGTAAGAAATGCCCAAAGAGAAAATGAAGAAGTAGTAATTACTACTTTAAAAAATATGCTTTTATCAAAGAAAATTGATATGAGAACTGTCGTAATTGTGGGAAATTCTAAAACCTATACCAAGGGAAAATTTATGATTACCCCACGAGGTTATAATTTATCTCCATAGATACAGGTATGAATAAAGCTTATAAATACTTGGTAAACTCCGTATTATTACAAGAGGAAGCAATCTTGGTAGCCGTAAACCAATTAGCCTTTTTCCATCTCTCCCTCAAAGGGAGGATAATTAAGTTAAGAGTAGTTTATACGCAGAGCTTACCCTCCGTGAGACTCTAAGAATCAGAGCTGCCAAAAACCAGCAACTAAAACATATTATACGAGGAGAAAAGGCTATGTTCACAATTATTGGAGAGCGGATCAATATGGCCCGAAAAAAGATTAAAGAAAAAGTATGGAAGAGGAACTAAAATTATGTAATCGAGAAGGAACTATAATAAATTCTATAACCGGCGAAAAAAACGCCTTGAAAAAATTTTGCCTCTGGTAAAAAAATATAAGACAGGGATAGTTGCCTTAACAATGGACGATAAAGGAATGCCTGAAGATTATGAGGGAAGAATGAGAATCACCAGGGATTTA
>JAGGVN010000048.1 GCA_021158005.1 Candidatus Aerophobota bacterium
CTACCTCAACACTGAAGCTGCTCCCCCTTCTATTACTCAAGCTGGAAAAATAAGCAAATGAAAGGATCAACAAAGTAAATTCATCAAAGAGATTAACCACTGAGTTCACTGAAAATCTTAAACAAACGAAGAATAAAACCCCGCGGAACTCATTTTCACTTAACGGTTTCAATATATTTGAGCCAGGATGTCACCATAGCGACATTTTTTTCTGCAAATTCGGATTTTTTCTCATCACAGTGACATAATTGACTTCTTTATTGCCTCTTGACCCATACCATCTCCCTGCACGAAATGTATCCAAAGTCTCAAAAATAATTGCTACTTCATTTTCTCCAAGTTTACGTAATTCTCTTGGTAAACTCACATAAGTATCTAAATGTTTCCCATATTTGCTCTCCATACCAAAAGCTATTAGATGTAGTAATATTCCATAAGTTAACTTAACGATTGCTACTCCATTCTTTCCTCCTGGATCGGGTAGAAGTCTATTCAAACTTGCTTTAATTTCTTCTGCCTTCTTTTTATGGCCTTCTGCATTCATCTTTTACTCTCTCCCTAAAAACTTATCCCCCATCATCAATTGATTTCAATATTTCTGCTTTCTTTATCTTTAAAACGCTGACTCATAATATAACTTTCACTACATCATACTAAACTCAAAATAAATTGCAACCACAACAAGCTATTTAGAGAAAGGAAACCGAGCCAGGTTAATGAGTCTTAATTTTTGAGTTCATATTTTGGTGAGAAAGAACAAAAAGATTGAGGACGTTCTTGCTATAGAGTAAGGAAATATTCTACCTGCAAGGTGACATTTACTACCTGAATTTGACAAAAAAAATTTTTTACCTATCTTTATATTATGAGCCTTATTTACCTGGGGATAGGGTCTAATAAGGGAGATAAATTAAATAATATTAAAAAAGCCTTAGAATATCTAAGGGAAAAAATCGAGATTACCAGAGTCTCTTCCTTTTATCTTACTGAGCCTGTAGAAATGGAGGGAGAATGGTTCATAAATTGTGTATTAGAAGCAAAGACAGAGAAACAGCCCCGAGAGATATTAGAAGAACTTTTGAAAATAGAAAGGAAAATAGGCAGAGTCAGGACAAAAGAAAAAAAATCGCGAATAATTGATCTTGACCTCTTATTTTATGATGATAAAATAATTGAAGAGGAAGGACTCATTATCCCTCACCCTCGTCTACAGAGACGAAGATTTGTTTTAATTCCCTTATTAGAGATCAATCCCCACTTCCTTCACCCAGGAATAAAAAAGTCAATTAAAGAAATACTAAGAGATCTAAAGGATTCTCACTGGGTAGTAAAAATATGCTTTAAAAACCTAAGGGGAAAATCCCCTAAGGTACTTAAATGGCAATAGTAAAAGTTAAGGGAATTAGCAAGCTTTATAAAAGACATAAAGGATTCTTTAAAAAAGAGAAAATTCTTGCTTTGAAAAATTTATCTCTTGAAGTTAAGAAAGGAGAAGTATTTGGTTTGTTAGGATTAAATGCGGCCGGCAAAAGTACTCTCCTTAAGATTCTTCTTGGGCTCATCTCTCCTTCAGAGGGAGAATATGAGATTCTGGGAAAGAAAGGAGACAATATTACTACTAAACAAAAAATAGGCTTTCTTTCTGAAGAACCTCGATTATATCCGTATCTCTCCGCAGAGGAATTTTTGGACTTTTGCGGTAAACTATTTAAAATAGAGAGAAAAGAAAGAAAGAAAAGAATAAAAAATCTTTTAGAAATAGTGGACCTCCTTAATGCTCAAAAAATAAGACTTAAAGAATTTTCCAAGGGAATGATTCAGCGATTAGGTATTGCTTCTACTCTCATAAATAATCCTCAAATTATCTTTCTTGATGAACCTCTGGGAGGATTGGACCCTCTGGGCCGAAAAAGAATAAAAAACATAATCCTGGAACTTAAAAGGAGAGAGAAGACTATCTTTTTTTCCTCTCATATTCTGGCGGAAGTCGAAGAAATATGCAACCGTATAGGTATCCTCCATAAGGGAAGACTCATCTCTCTTAAGGAGATAAGTGAACTTAAAAAAGAGGGAGAGTCGCTGGAAGATTTTTTTTTAAAAACAATTAAAAGAGAAAATATAAAAGAATGAGAAGTATGACTGGATATGGTGAGGGAGAAGAAAGAATAGGAGAAGAAGGGGTTTATGTGGAAATAAAGACAATTAATGACCGTTTTTTAAAAATAGATATTAACTCTTCCACCCCTCTCCCTTTCAACTTTGAGAGATTAATTAAAAAATATATTGAGAAAGAGATTAAGCGTGGGAGAGTAATTGTCCGCATAAAAGTAAAAGAGAAACCATCTTATAAACTTAAAATTAACAAAGATCTTCTTTGCCAGTATTATAAAACTTTCCTGGAATTAGCCCAAAAATTAGAAGTGAAAGAGAAACCTTCACTGGCAAATTTTTTGAACCTTCCAGAAATAACCTGGGTAGAAAAAAAAGAGGGAAAACTCAGAGAAAAAATAATGGAGAAAGCATTGAAAAAAGCTTTAAAAGAAGTAGTTCTTACCAGAGAAAAAGAGGGTGGTACTCATCTTAAGAATATCCAGAAGTCTATAGAGAAAGTGAAAAAAGAAATTCTGGAAATAGAGAAAAAAATCCCTTTTTGCGAAGAGGTTTATCGAGAAAGAATGAGAAAAGAGTTAAAAAGACTTCTTCCTGAGGAGAAGGAAAAGATAGCTAAAGAGATATTATTTTTTGCTAATCGCAATAATATTAATGAAGAAAAAGTAAGAATAAGGTCTCATATAGAGCAACTTAAGCAAACTCTTAGAAGAAAAAAATGTGTAGGAAGAAGAATAGAATTCATCCTTCAAGAATTACACCGGGAAGTTAATACTATGGGAGCAAAAGCAATTTCATTCCCTCTCTCCTCCCATATAATCAGGATTAAAGAAGAAATAGAAAAAATTAGGGAGTTAACTCAAAATATTGAGTAAATAATCCCTTGAGGATACTTATGGATGCAATATTAAAAAGAAAAAAAGAGGGTTTAATTATTGTCATTTCTGCACCTTCGGGAGTAGGAAAGACAACTTTATGTAAAAGACTCCTTCAAGCTCTTCCTTTTCTCACTCATTCAGTCTCTTTTACCACCCGTCAACCACGAAAGAATGAAATAGAAGGAATAGATTACTATTTTGTTTCTGTAGAAGAATTTCAAAAAATGATAGAAAGAAAAGAATTTGTAGAGTGGACAAAAGTGCATGGAGAGTTCTACGGAACCTCATCCGTATTCTTGAATAAAATAATTGAGGGAGGAAAGGATGCTATTCTGGAAGTGGATGTAAAAGGAGGAATTAATATTAAGGAAAAATACCCTCAGGCTACTCTCATCTTCCTTCTTCCTCCTTCCTGGGAAGAACTGGAAAAAAGATTGAGGGCCAGAGGAACGGAAACAAATGAAAAAATCAAAAGACGTATAAAGAGAGCAAAAAAAGAGATAGAATATGCAGTGCACTACGATTACCTGGTAATAAATGATAAGATAAATGATGCTCTCGAGGATCTCTTTGCCATTATCAGAGCAGAAAGATGCCGAACTACAAGAACTCTCTCTATAGAAAATTTAAAGAGGTTTATTAGTTAAGGAAAACTTAGACAGTTCCTTTCACCAGACTAAATGATTTCAGAGAAGAAAGAGATATCTTTTATTTTTCTATAACTAAAAAGGAGGATGAGTTAATGGTAGAAATTTCTGTAGAAGAATTATTAAACAAAACAAAGATTGAGAATAAATATATTCTTACACGATTAGCTATTAAAAAAGCAAAAGAATTAATAAAAGAGAAAGATAAAAGAGTTCTTCAGGATTTTAATAAAAATCTTACTACCCTCGTCCTTAAAGAACTACTGGAGGGAAAAATAAAAGACCTTAAAAACCTGACAAAAGAAAATTAGTCCTTAACAGGCTAAATCGTAATTGTTTATTACGCTAGAAATTTTTCCTTGAATAAATTTTCCGGGAATATGCTTTCTCCGGAGAATGACTTTTCCATCAATTTCTGGAGCCTGAAATTCTGTATGTCCTTCATTTTCTTTATCTACTAAAATAAAATACTTTTCTCCAGTTCTTTTCTCATTTTTTTCTAAAGTTATAAAACTTTGAAGTCTCATCAGTTCTTTATACCGTCTCATTTTAACTTTAGAAAGGATGCGAGGAACAAAAGAGTAAGCCGATGTTCCTTTTTCGGGTGAGTAAGAGAAGACCCCCAGCCAGTCAAATTTTAGTCTTTTTACATCTTTCAAGAGTTTCCGGAAATGTTCTTCTTCTTCTCCAGGAAAGCCTACCATTAGAGTAGTCCGAAGAGTAACTTCCGGTATCTTTTCTCTAAGTTTATAAATTAGTTTCTCCGTTTCTTCAAACCGAGGACGTTTCATTCGCATAAGAATATCATTATGGGTATGCTGAAGGGGAAGATCGATATACTTACAGATTTTCTTTGAGGTGGCTATAATTCGAATAAGGGAAGAATCAAAATGTGCTGGATGAGTATAAAGGAGACGGACCCATCTTAATTTGTCCAATTTTTCGAGAGCTTCTAACAAGGAGGATAATAAGAATTTTTTTCCTAAATCTCTTCCATAAAAAGTAGTATCCTGGGCTACCAAAATTATTTCTTTTACTCCTAAATTACATAAAGCTTTTGCTTCTTGAACAATATCCTTTAAAGGTCTACTTCGATATTTACCCCGAAGGGAGGGAATAAGACAATAGGAACAATGATGAGAACATCCCTCAGCAATCTTTAAATAAGCATAAGAAGGAGGAGTAGTTAAAAGTCGAGGATGAGTATGATTATAGAGAAAATGAGGTTCACTTACTAAAAATAAATGCTTCTTATCTTTGAAAAGGTTAGTTATTATCTCATCAATTTTAATAAAATCAGCACTTCCTATCAAAGCATCAATCTCTGGATATTTTAAGAAGAGAGACCTCCCCGCAAGCTGGGGAAGACAACCACAAACAATAATTTTTTGAAAAAGCTTTTTTTGAGAAACTACCTCAGAAATTACCTTATGACTCTCCTTTCTTGCTTCTTTAATAAAAGAACAGGTGTTAATAATTATTATATCAGCTTCTTCGGAAAAAGAAGTAAAAGAATACCCTTTTTCTCCCAGTCTTCCAAGAATAACTTCACTATCTACCCGATTTTTGGGACACCCTAAAGAAATTAAATTTATTTTCATTAACAAATAAGTAGTTTACATTTCTGAAAAATTTGGTATACTATAAATAAAGCCGGGATGGCGGAAGTGGTAGACGCGCAGGCTTGAGGAGCCTGTGGATGCTTTAATCCATGGGGGTTCAAATCCCCCTCCCGGCATTTCCCTCTGAAGCTTTTCTCTTGTTTTACCCTCCGGGAAAAATTAAGTCAATAAAAGGATGCCTTCAGAAAATTATTATTTCGCCAAGGACAAATTCCAGAGCAAGAGAAGCACATCCTCCGTATTTTCAAGAGTACACCTCTATTCCCGAAGATATATAGATATTTGTTCTATAAACTGAAAACACTAATCACGGGATATCCCCGGATACCAGTATTTTATTCCTTTTTCTTCCTTAACCTTATCCCACTGAGCTAATAACTTAACTGCCTCTATAGCTGTGCGAATGCTCTTTTCTTCGGATAGTCTAAAATCTATTCCTGAAGGTGCATCCCAGGGAACCCTATCAGTAGCTGCACACACTACCCCTCCCCTTAATCCAAACAAATTAGAGAGTGTCAGAATGGTAGCTGCTTCCATTTCCTGATTTAAAGCTCTTGCTCTTTTGGCATCAAGCATTTTTTCTGTCATCCAGGACTGAGAGTATTCGCCAGTGCTCATCGACTTAAACTCATTTCCAGAAATAAGTTTATTACTACTATAGAAGCCATCCACTGAGAGAGTAATTCCTACATGAAAAGGATAACCAAATTCTGTAGCTGCTTGGACCAGAGCAAGAATGATTTCATAATTAGCTACCGCTGGATATTCAACACTCACATAACTTCGAGAGGTCCCCTCTCTCCTTATAGCTCCTGAGGTAATAATAAGATCTCCGGGAAAAATATCCTCTCCCATACATCCACTCGTTCCCACTCTAATAAAAGTATCCGCTCCCGCCCGAGAGAGTTCTTCTATGACAATAGCGGCACTGGGTCCTCCTACTCCAGTAGAGGTAGAACTTATCCTCACTTCTCCCACTCTTCCGGTATAGGTAGTAAATTCCCGGGAACTGGCAATTTCTTTATACTCATCCCAAAGACTGGCGATTCTCTTCACCCTTCCCGGATCCCCGGGAAGCAACACATACCGAGCTACTTCCCCCCGCTTTACCTGAGTATGCATTTGCCTAATATCTTCATCTGCCATAAAAACCTCCTCTTCTTATTAGAAAGAATAATGTCAAAAATTTCTCTTTCTCTGGGCTAAATGAACCATTAAAAGAGAAATAGCCGCCGGAGTAATCCCTGAAATACGGGAAGCTTGTCCTAAAGAGAGAGGCTTAAACCTTAAAAGTTTCTCCTTCACCTCCGTAGATAACCCTGAAATTTTAGAAAAATCAAAATTTAAAGGAATTTTTATTTTCTCCATTCTCTTAAATTTCTGAATTTCCCTTCTTTCCCTTTCTATATAACCCCGATATTTAACCTGAACTTCTATTTGAAATTCTTCTGAAGGTAAAAAATCCTTTACTTCTTTACTTATAAGTTTTAATCTCTTGTAAGTAATCTGAGGCCTTCTGAGAAGTTCCTCTAAGGTTATACTATCCTTTAAAGGAGTAGTCCCCCACTCCTTAAGTTTTTCATTAATAAATTTTTGAGGAAAGATTCGCAGTTTTTTTAATCTGGAAATTTCTTCTTCTACTATTCTTTCCTTCTCTTTAACTCTTTTATATTTCTCTTTTTCCACCAGGCCTATTTTATACCCAAGCTCTCGTAATCTCAAATCAGCATTATCCTCACGAAGAGAAAGTCTATACTCAACCCGAGAAGTAAACATTCGATACGGCTCATTCGTCCCTCGAGTAATTAAATCATCAATTAAAACTCCTATATAAGCCTGAGAGCGATCCAGTATTAGAGGGCTCTTATTCTTCACTTTAAGAGCGGCATTAATCCCCGCTATGAGACCTTGAGCTGCTGCTTCTTCATAACCGGTGGTCCCGTTGATTTGCCCGGCAAAATAAAGATTTTCAATAAGTTTTGTCTCTAAAGTGGGTAAAAGCTGAGTAGGATCTATATAATCATGCTCTATTCCATAACCCGGTCTCACTATCTTTACCTCTTCTAATCCTTCGATACTGTGAAGAAGCTCAATTTGAACATCCAGAGGGAGAGAAGTAGACAACCCATTAGGATAAAACTCGCAAGTTTCTAATCCCTCTGGTTCAAGAAATATCTGATGTCTATCTTTATCAGGGAATCGCATTACTTTATCTTCAATAGAGGGACAATAGCGGACTCCTGTTCCTTTTATTATTCCCGTATAAAGAGGTGAACGATCAAGATTTTCACGAATAATCTTATGAGTTTTGGGGTTAGTATAGGTAATGAAGCAGGGAACTTGTTCTTGAACAACTCTCTCCGTAGAGAAAGAAAAAGGGGAAGGAGGAGAATCTCCATATTGAGGCTTGAGTTTAGAAAAATCAATGCTCTTCCCGTCTAAGCGAGGACAGGTTCCTGTCTTAAATCTTCCCCAGCGAAATCCTAATTTTTTTAAACTCTCAGAGAGTTTCCGGGAAGAAAAATCACCCATTCTTCCTCCCGAAAAGGAGACAAGGCCAACATGAATTAACCCGTCAAGGAATGTTCCCGGACAAATAATTACTGTTTCTCCTATAAATAATTCTTTTAAATTCGTCTCTACTCCTAAAACTTTTCCATTTTTAACTCTAATTTCCTCTACTATTCCTTGTTTTAAATCCAGATTAGGTTGGTCTTCTAAAACTTTCTTCATATACAGACGATACCTTTCTCTATCTGCCTGTGCTCGAGAAGACCGCACTGCTGGACCTTTATGGGTATTTAAAATGCGGAATTGAATACCTGTCCGATCAATAGCTTTTCCCATTTCTCCTCCTAAGGCATCTATCTCTTTCACTAACTGCCCTTTACCTAAACCCCCAATAGCTGGATTGCAAGACATTAAAGCAATATTATTTATATTCATAGTAAGAAGAAGGGTGGAACAACCCATTCTACTGGCTGCTAAAGCAGCCTCACACCCTGCATGTCCTCCTCCAACCACAATGACTTTATATTTTTCCGGGTAAGTAAACAAGAAAAACTCCTCTCTTTATAATATTTTCTCTAAAGCTCCTCTTCAGACTGTTTCAGCTCTATCTCCTCATACAATATGAAATCTCCCCCTTTTCAAGAATACTCACTTTACACAAATCTATTTTATAATCATCTTCTCTCTAAGTCAATGGAATTATCCAGTCTCAAGGATATCTCTCGGAAAGTTTCTTGGTACTGTATAAATCTTCTAAAGAATTCCCTCCTTTCCTGTAATCACTAAATTTGACATTAGAAAAAGGAAACTTATAATAAACACCAAAAAAGGATTGAATTGGAAAAGAGATTAATTCTGGCATTAGATGTAGAAACAAAGGAAAAAGTGCAACTTTTAGTCCGGGAATTAAAGAGTATTATAAAAATTTTTAAAATAGGCCCTTATCTTTTTACTCGATACGGACCAAAAATTATAGAAATTATTCAAAAAGAGGGTGGTAAAGTCTTCTATGACGCTAAATTTTATGACATTTCTTCTGTAATAGAGAAATCTGCAGAAATAATAGGAGAGATGGGAATAGAAATGTTTACTCTCCATACTCTGGGAGGTTCCCAAATGATGAGAAGAGCAGTAGAAGCAGCCAAAAATAAACAAGAGGGAATTAAAGTGCTGGGAGTTACTATACTTACCTCCCTGGACTCTCTTATTTTAAAAAAAGAGCTGGGAATAGAAAAAGACTTAAAAGATGAGGTTATACATTTAGCCTCTTTAGCTAAAGAATCGGGCCTGGATGGAGTAATTACTTCAGCTTATGAAACGGAAAATCTTCGTCAAATTTTTGGAAAAGATTTTCTTTTGATAGTTCCGGGAATAAGACCTTCTTTTAAAAATAAAGGGGAACAAAAAAGAGTAGCTACTCCCAGAGAAGCAATTCAAAGAGGAGCTGATTTTTTAGTAATAGGACGCCCCATTACCCGGGCAAAGAATCCTTTTAAAACTACCTGCAGAATTATCCAGGAAATAGGAGGTGAAGAGTTTGAGAAATATTATTGCTGAGCTATTTCGGAAATCTCCTCTGGAGGCTACGGGCGCTCATTTAGCCAAAGTAAAAGAGTGTAGTGATGCTTTGAAACCATTAATAGAGGCTTTTATCAATGGAGATAAAAGCTTGGTAGAAAAGATGACCAAAAAAATTTCTGATCTGGAGCACGAAGCCGATATAATAAAGAATGAAATTCGAGAACATTTACCGTATCACTTATTTATGCCCATAGATCGCTCCGATATTTTAAGATTCTTAAGAGAAGAGGACGCAATTGCCGATGCTGTAGAAGATGTAGCCCGACTGATAGAGATGCGTGATACGGTCATTCCAGGAGAATTGAAAGAGAGTCTTATGCAACTGGTAGAAAAAGTTATGGAAACTATAGAGTCGCTAAGAGTAGTAGCTTCGGAAATAAAAATTCTTACACAGAGTTCTTTTTCCAGAAAAGAGGAACAAAAAATCTCTATGTTGATTAAAAATATAGACAGAAAAGAATTTGAAGCAGATGTAATTCAGCAAAGGGTTGCTAAAAAATTATTTACTCTTGAGAAAAAGATTGATCCCGTATCTATCCTCCTTTTAATGAGAATAATAGGAAAAATAGGATCAGTAGCCGATCACGCTCAGAATACAGGAGATCGATTGAGATGTATAATTGCCCGGTAAACTGTGATGAACCCTAACCTCTTATTTCTTATTGCCATAGGAGTAGGACTTTACACCGCCTTTAATATTGGAGCTAATGATGTAGCTAACTCTATGGGAACTTCGGTAGCTTCCCGTGCTTTAACTTTAAAACAGGCAATATTTATAGCGGGTATATTTAACTTTTTGGGAGCGCTCCTTGCCGGAAGTTTCGTTACCGAAACCATCCGCCAGGGAATAATTAGTCCCACCTATTTTATAGGAAAAGAAAAACTCTTAATCTCGGGGATGGTTGCTCTCCTGGTAGGAGCAGGAATCTGGATCACAGTGGCTACTTATCTTAAAATGCCCGTTTCTACCACTCATTCTATTATAGGAGCTCTGGTGGGGTTTGGGTTAATAGAAATGGGAATAAAAGGAATAAAATGGAGAGTC
>JAGGVN010000098.1 GCA_021158005.1 Candidatus Aerophobota bacterium
ACAGTAGGAGCAGCAGCTTTGGTGGGACAGTATGCTATTGATTGGAATTTGCTTATGGCTTTAGCTCTTTTAGCCAACCTTCCTCTTTTAGTTGCTTTTATTTTTCTTCAGCAACATCTAGTGAGAGGTTTAACTGGAGGAGCTTTAAAGGGATAGGTTTAACTTAAAGTTTAATTAAGAGTTGAGTAAAGAGGTGTTTTCTTTAATCGATAAAGGAAGTTACTATGCAACCTAAAATAGGCTTTATAGTGGCAGGGCATCGTGATTATCCAAATGATGTAGGAATAAATATGGCAAGGAAGGCTGTGGAGGAACTAAAAAAGAAGAATATAGAAGTAATATTTTTCGATCAACCTCAACTTGACTCCATAAATGCAAGAAAAACAGCAATTAGGTTAATAAGTGAGGATGTAGATGGAGTTGTTTTTTTTCTCGGAACATGGATTGAAGCTCCTGTTGCAATAGCTGCTCTCCGTGAAGTAGAACATCTTCCTATTGCTCTTTGGGGATTTCCTATGTTTAAGAAAAATAGCAGGTTAGACTCAACTGGTTCTCTTGTTGCTCTTTTTGTTTTGCAAGGTACCTTAAGAAGAATGGGTATCCCGTTTAAATCTATCATGGGGACTACAGATGATAAAAAAGCTATATCACAGGTTATTAGCTTTTCAAGAGCTTCTTGTGTTAAAAAAGCCCTAAAAAGAACACGATTAGGTTTAGTAGGTTATGCCTCAATGGGAATGTATCCAGGAACATTTGATCACGCTCTTTTAAGGAAAATAATTGGCCCAGAAGTAATACACTTGGATAATTATCTCCTGATAAATAAAACTATTAAAGTAAGTAAAATAAAAATGCAGGATTTTATATCTAAATTAAATGAAAAGGCAACTGTTGAAGGAGTTCCTCAAGAGGTGCTTGAAAAAGCTGCTCGTTTATATCAAGCTCTAAAAGAGCTTATTGATGGTTATCAACTTAACGCTGTCAACTTAAAGTGTCAATATGAGCTTTCTCAAGTCTATGGGTGTATTCCTTGTGTTCCTATGTCACTTTTATCTGATGAAGGGATTGTTTGTTCTTGCGAAGGGGATGTACTAACCGGAATTACAATGGTTGTATTAAACTATCTTAGTAACCAAGCAATTTACTATGGTGATGTTCTCGATTTTAGAAATCAAGACATCCTTCTTTCCTCTTGTGGATTTGCTCCTTTTAGCCTTGCTAATCCAAGAGATAAAATTAAGGTAAGAGAAATTGGCCATCCAGGATTTAATGGTCCCATATGCTCCTTCACTTTAAAAAGAGGGAAACTTACCTTAGCTCGATTAAATGAGAAAGTAGGTGATTATACATTTTTATTTACTTGCGGAGAGGGGATGGAAACAGAGTTAAGACAAGGAAGATTTCCCGCACTTAGAATTAAACTTAACACAGATGTGCAAGAATTTTTATATAGTCTAGAAAGTCAACATCTGGCTATGTGTTATGGAGATTGGACTCAGGAGCTTTTTGATTTATGCCATTTTCTAAACATCAAAGCTAATAAATTGTAGATGGTAGGGAGGCTTTAGATGTCTATATACTTTTTAGATCAATCCTGGCCTGAGCTCAAAGAGGCCGTAAAAAACAACACTCTTATAATTTTACCTGTTGGTCAAGTGGAAGAACATGGAATGCATCTTCCAGTTAAAACTGATGCATTTATTGCTGAGGAAGTTGCAAAAAGGGTAGCTGAAAAGATAAAAAGTGAGATACCTGTTCTGGTTATGCCTACAATCTGGTCCGGATATTCTATGAAGCCAGTAGCGAAATGGCCGGGAACTATAAGGTTAAAACCCGAGACTTTTATAAGTATGGTATTTGATATATGTGCATCTATAATCGAGATGGGATTTAAGAAAATTATTCTTATAAGTAGCCATGGTAATCATACCGGAATGCTACGGGTAGTGGTAAGAAAAATTGCTGATGAATATGGAGTATATATAGCTTTAACTTTTCCTGTTTTAATGGCAAAAGAGGAATTTGAGAGAATTTCTAAAGCTGGAAAAGAGGGGAGTTGTCATGCAGGAGAATATGAGACCTCCCTTATGCTCTATTTAGCGGAGGAACTGGTAGATATGGATAAAGCCAGTTCTCAAGATAAACTTATTTTTTCTTCCAGATTTTATCCCGACAGGGTATTTTGGTCAACCTGGGGTGTTCAAAAGTCAAAAACTGGAGTTTACGGTGATCCTACAGTAGCTACTAAAGAGACAGGGAAAAGGATAATGGAGGCTACAGTAGAAAATTATATAAAATTTATCAAGGAGTTTTATGATTTTTAAAAAGGGTGATCTTTTATAAAAAGAAAAAGGATTTTAATGCTTAATGAAGGGTAATTTTCTGTTAGGTATAGATCTGGGGACAACTGTGTGTAAGGCTGGGATGTGGGATCCAGAAGGAAAACTAATTGCCTATACTCATATTAATTATGGATTGTTAAAAAAAGAAAAGGAAGTAGTTGAACAGAATGCCTCGCAATGGTGGGATCTCACTGTAAAAGTTATAAAACAATTAATAAGAAAAACTAACATAAATAAAAATAGTATAAAAGCCCTATCTATAAGTTCGCAGGGTATCTCTTTTGTTCCTGTAGATGAAGAGATTAACCCACTGTATAGTGCTATAAACTGGCTTGATATCCGAGCTAAAAAAGAAGTAGAGTTAATTCTAAGAAAAATTAGTTTTTCTAAATTGTTTGCTCTTACCGGTAAAAGAGCTCATCCTTCCTATACCCTTCCCAAAATTCTCTGGCTTATGAGAGAAAAACCCAAAATATTGGATAAAACCTATAAATTCCTTATGCCTCAAGATTTTCTCATAGCAAAATTTACCGGAAAATGTTTTACCGATCACACTATGGCTGCTGGAACTTTAATGTATGATATTAACAATTTAAACTGGTCAGAAGAAATTATGAAGCAATTTGATATTCCCGCAGAAAAACTTCCTCTCATTAAATGGGCTACAAGTCCAGTGGGAGCTATTTCTGATCAGGCTGTACGGGAGACAGGTCTTTCTCCTAATACTCTGATTATAGTAGGAGGTCAGGATCAAAAATGTGCTGCTTTAGGGATAGGGTTGGCTAAAGGGATTGCTACTCTTTCCCTTGGTACCGCAGTTGCCCTTATTGTATTGGGAGATAGACCAATTATTGATAAACAGATGAGAATACCTTGTTTTCCATATTTATTAAAAAACAATTGGGTTTTAGAAGGGGTTATAAGTACCGGTGGAGAAAGCCTTAGATGGTTAAGGCAAATTTTAAATGATACCGGCTACAGTTATGAAAAACTTATAGACTTAGCTAAAAAGGCTCCTTTGGGAGCTAAAGAGACATTTTTCTTCCCTCATCTCTCAGGTGCTACATCTCCTCATTGGAAAAATAAAACAAAAGGGGCTTTCTATGGGTTATCTTTATCCACATCTATAGGAGATTTAGTTCGTTCTCTATTGGAAGGCGTTGCTTTTCAAATAAAAGAGAATCTCGAGATTTTAGAAGAGCTAACCGGAGAAGTTAAAGAGATTAGAGTGTTTGGTGGAGGGGCGAGGAGTAAATTTTGGGGGGAAATAGTTGCTAATATAACTGGAAAAACAGTTTATCTTTTATCCTTGAAGGAAGCTGCGGTTATTGGAGCTTGTCTTTTAGCAGGAATAGGTAGTAAGGTCTACAAGAATTACGAGGAGGCAACAAAATCTCTCGAAAATCTTTCTTATATAAAAGTAGAACCTGATGTTTATGCTCAAAGAAGATATCAAAAGCTATATTCGAATTACCGTAAGATAGAAGAAAAAATTCTGGATATGGCTTAAACATTGCACTCTTAATGCTTCTTTCTTACCTTTATCTTCAAAGAATTTGCAAGACTTGCTTCACCTATTATTTGACTTACCTTGTAATTATGCTAAAAAGGTCCTGATTTGTGTAGTTATGGTTTAAAAGAGAGAAGCAAAAAGATAAAAATCGATGACATAAATCCTGATTTAATGTATTATCATAGATAGAAATTGGAAATAAAAACTATAAGAGGAGGATGTATGTCAAGGGTGAAGGATATATCTAAGGAAGTATCACAAAATGTGCTGCGCTCTCTTGCAGAGGTTAATGAGGA
>JAGGVN010000161.1 GCA_021158005.1 Candidatus Aerophobota bacterium
TTACCCTCTCCAATATGCTTAACACACTCAGTAATCCAACACAATAAGCCGGTATTCACTGCTCATTTACAACTTTCTAAAGAACATCTCTAATAATCAAAGGGAAAACTTTGGGAATTCTTTCAAAAGAAGTTCAGCAATTTTTATATCCAGAGGGGTGGTAATTTTGATATTCCTTTCATCTCCAGGAATTACTTTAACTTTATATCCTAATTTCTCTACAAGAGTAGCCTCATCGCTACTTTTCCATTTATACTTTTTAGCTTCTTGGTAAGCCCGAGATATTAAATCTCTCCAGAATACCTGGGGAGTCTGGACAGAATAAATTCCTTCCTTCCCTATCGTCTCTCTTACCCAGTCTTCTTTAACTTTCTTCAAAGTCTCCTTTACGGATAGTGCCGGAATTACTGCTCCATATTTTTTTGTCTCCTGGATTAATTTTTCTATAAAGGAGGAGGAGACTAAAGGACGAACTCCATCGTGAATAACTACAAGATTTGTATTTTTATCTATTTCTTTTAATCCCCGACAGACAGATTCATTTCTATCTCTCCCTCCTTCAGTTATTTTTTTTACCTTCTGAAATTCCCAGAAAGAAAAGAGAATTTTTTTAGCATAGTCTTTCATTCCCCGAGGAACTACCACAATAATTTCATCTACTTCCTTACATTTCTCAAACCGAAGTATTGTCCAGTAAAGAATAGGTTTTCCGGAGAGAAGGCAGAATTGTTTCGGTTCTTTTTTCCCAAATCTTTCTCCTTTTCCCCCGGCGGCAATAATTGCCTCCACCTTCATCTTCCCTTACTACTTTCTCTTTTTCGCGCTATTCTCTTACCGGCCTGGTTCTTTACCTCAGTAAAAATCATTTTTCCCGTAGTAGTCTGAATAACTGAGGTAACTACTACTTCAGTCTCTTTACCAATATATCTTTTCCCACCTTCTACTACTACCATCGTTCCATCTTCGAGATAACCTACTCCTTGCTCCGGATTTTCTCCTTCTTTAACAATAACTATTTTAAGATTTTCTCCGGGAAGAATAATAGGCTTTAGAGCAGTTGCTAATTCATTTATATTTAAAACTTTCACATCCTGAATTTTCGCCACCTTTTTCAAGTTGTGGTCATTAGTAACTATTTTTGCTCCCATCTTCTTAGCCAACTGGAGAAGTTTCCCATCTACTTCTTTGATATCAGGAAAATCGTCATCTATAATTTTTAAAGAGATGTTATTTCTCGATTGAAGTTTATTCACTATATCCAAGCCTCTTTTCCCTCGAGTGCGTTTATTGGGAGAAGAAGAATCAGCGATTTGCTGAAGTTCTACAAGAACAAACTGAGGAATAAGGAGTGTTCCTTCCAGGAATCCAATTTCACAAAGGTCAGCTATCCTTCCATCTATAATTACTGAAGTATCGAGAATCTTGTAGCCTCCACCTTCTCTTTCTAAGCTTCTTTTTCCCGGATGAAAGAGAAAGCTAATTATTTCCTTCTCTTTTCTTAAAGCCACGGTTAACCCTACACTGGCAAAAATTACATTACCCAGAACCAAAATATAAGAAGCAGAGGGTTTTAAAAAAGAAATTGATAAAATCGGATAGAGGAGAAGATCGGCAAAGAGTGCCCCTATTCCTAAACCCATTACTCCCACTATTAATCTCTCAATAGAAATTCGAGTAAATCCGTGCTCAAGAACTAAAATTATTGTAGCTACCCATCCTCCTGCTAACGTAAGAATCCAGGTATTGTAACCTAAGACTTGGGCTATCCCATAGCATATTACTCCTATAAAGATAACGAATAAAATACGTACTCTTAATCTTTCTGCATTCAATTTTTTTCTCCTTTATATGACAATTAATACTTCTTTAACAAGGTTTTGTTTTTTAACCTTTCTAATTCTTGTTTAATAGAACTAGCCCTTTTTTCTCCTACTTCATTAATTTCGGTTAACTCTATGGTTGAAGTATTCATAATATTAGGTAAATCTCCCAATGCTTTTACTACATTTTCTATAACTGTAGAAGATAAACGGGGAATCTTATAGAGCACGCGGTATCCCCGAGGAGAGACTGATATATCCAGATTTTCAGCTCCTTCTCCAAACCCCATAATACACATAATGTTAGTAGGCTCAAGTAATTGCTCCATACTCACTTTTTCAAGTTCCTCCACCACTCTTCTCCAGTCTCTTCTGGTGTAATCCCGGATAATTTCTCTATATTCATTAAGGATATTTCCCACCGTCTCCTTCAATTGCATTTCTATTAATCGGCCTTCTCTTCCTAACTCTACTATATATCTTTCTATTTCTCCTTTTATCCTTTTCAACATCTCTCCTTTTTGAATAACATTTATCACATTGAATAGTTTCACTTCATCCTGAAATTCTAAAATCCCCAGTTCATCAAGAATTTCGTTAAAGACTAATCTGTATCTCTCTAAGGTTTGAAGAGCTTGAGTAGCTTTACTCACAAGCTCAGAAGTAGTTTTTAAAACATATTTTATTTCTCCTTGATAAAGGCTAACTATACCCCGCGATTGAGAAATAGCAATAACTAAAGCTCCGGTCTGCTTAGCCATTCGTTCTGCAGCTCGATGACGGGTTCCCCTTTCATTGGTAGGAATAAGATAATCAGGAACTAATTGAGTATTGGCATAAAGAATTTTTTTTATATCTCTGGAAAGAATAATTGCTCCATCCATCTTAGCTAATTCTGCTAATGCAGGGGGAGTAAGATAACAATTTACTTTAAAACCTCCATCGATGGCATCAATCACTTTTTCGGTATCTCCTACTACAATCAGTCCACCAGTATTAGCCTGGAGAATCATCTCTAATGCTTCTCTTAAAGGAGTTCCTGGAGAAGTAAGTTTTAAGAGTTGCAAAAGATTATAATTCTTATCTTGAGTATCATCGCGCATTTATTACTCCTCTCTATAATTTCTTTTCTTAATTTTTAATAAACTTATGACCAACTTCATTCTCTTCTGAGCAGTTTTATAGCTTCTCTTATTTCTCTGACCCCTATGAATTCCATTTTTGAAGAAATTTTTGACTTCTTTATTAATGACTGAGAAAGAATACATCGATTAAAACCCAACTTGGATGCTTCCTTTATTCTCTCATCTATAATTCCTACCGGGCGAATGTCCCCGGATAAACCAATCTCTCCAATGGCTATAGTATTTTTAGGAAAAGTTTGCTCCTTATAACTGGAAGCAATGGCCAAAGCAATCCCTAAATCACAAGCTGGTTCTCTCACTCTAACTCCCCCGGCTACATTTACATAAACATCCTGATCATATAGACGTAGCTTTCCTTGCTTTTCAAGCACGGCTAAAAGCAAACAAAGTCTATTGTAATCTACGCCTTGAGTTATTCTTCTGGGAATAGCTAAGTTTGAAGGAGACACCAGAGCCTGAATTTCTACTAAAAAGGAA
>JAGGVN010000040.1 GCA_021158005.1 Candidatus Aerophobota bacterium
CCTCCAAATCTTCTTTCCCGTTTTGCGTAGTCTTTAAGAGCTTCCCTGAGGTCTTCTTCTCCAAAATCAGGCCAAAAAACAGGAGTAATCCATAATTCCGTATAAGCAATCTCCCAGAGAAGAAAATTACTTATCCGATACTCTCCTCCGGTGCGAATCAAAAGGTCGGGATAAGGTAAATCTCCTACATATAAATACTGCCTGAACAAACTTGGGGTTAACTTTTGAGAAGAAAGAGTCCCTTTTTCCACCTCTCTAATTATCTTCTTTACGGCGTCTATAATCTCCTCCTGACCCCCGTAGTTTATAGCTAAATTAAAGATAAGCTTTTTGTTATTAGAAGTTAATTTCTCTACTCTCTCTATCTTTTCCTGAAGAACAGAGGAAAGATTTCTCCTTCTCCCTATAACCCGCATCTGGATTCCTTTCTTATTCAGTTCCCCTGCATTCTGAGTAAGGTAGTTCTCAAAACTCTTCATTAAAAAATCTACCTCACCTTGAGGCCTTTTCCAGTTTTGGCAGGAGAAAGCATATAAAGTTAAGATTTTTATCCCTAATTTCAAACAAATTTGAGTTACTTCTCTTAACTTCTCTATCCCCACTCTATGTCCTTCACTGCGAGGCAAATTCCTTTTTTTTGCCCAGCGGCCATTTCCATCCATAATAATCGCTAAATGCCGAGGAATTTTTCCCTCACTAAACTTATGCATCAAAGAATCCTTTTTATCTTTCTATTAAACTAAAAATGAATTCTGCTTCCGCAACTACCTTTCCCTCTACTCTTCCCTCAGCGCGAACTTTTCCCGTACTTCTCCTTAAGTTCAAAATCTTTATCTTCGTAACTAACTGATCTCCAGGAAAAACCGGTTTTCTAAACTTAGCTTTATTAATTCCCCCGAAATAAGCTAATTTTCCTCTATTTTCACTTTTATAAAGAAGATGAACACCGGCTACCTGGGCCATTGCCTCCACAATTATCGCCGCAGGAACTACGGGATGTTGAGGAAAATGTCCTTCAAAAAAGGGTTCATCTATGGTAAAATTCTTTACCCCTATTACTTCATCTTCTTTTAAACTTATAATCCTATCTACCAGAAGAAAGGGATAGCGATGAGGAAGAATCTGCTGAATAGCATTAATATCCAGAGATAATCCTCTTTCTCTCTCGGTATTTCTAATCTCTTCCAGGCGTTGAGCTAATTTCACATTAAATAGATGACCCGATTTTATAGCGATAATATGGCCTCTCAGAGGTCCTCCCGCAAGATATAAATCTCCCATTAAATCTAAGATCTTATGCCGCACAGGTTCATCAGGAAATCTAAGACCCTCCTTATTTATTACCCCCTTTTCATCAAATATTACGGCATTTTCTAAAGACCCTCCCTTAATCAAATTTCTCTTCCTCAAGGTTTCTACTTCTTTAACAAAACCAAATGTTCGGGAGGGGGCAATCTCTCGCACAAATATTTTCTCATCGAGAATAAAAGAGATAAATTGAGATCTTAAGGAATAATGAGAGAAATCGACCGTGTAGGTAATTTTCAATCTCTCATAAGGAAGAACAATAAGAGCCTTTTCTCCTTCCTCCATCCATATCGGTTCTTTTACTGGAAAAATATCCCGAGCTTTATCCTGTTTGACTATCTCTGCCTTCTGAATTAACTCCACAAAGGGAAGAGCACTTCCATCACCAGCAGGGACCTCTTCTCCATCCATCCTTATGGTAACATTATCTATTCCCAATCCCCATAAAGCAGCAAGAATATGTTCCACCGTCCTTACTTGAATTCTCCCGTCTCCGAGAGTAGTTCCCCGCATATTATCTATCACTTTACTTGCTTTAGCCTGAATTTGGGGAGATCCGGGCAAATCCTCCCGGACAAAAACTACTCCCTGACCTACAGGAGCAGGATGCAGCGTAATAGTTACCTCTTTACCGGTATGAAGCCCTATTCCTCTGTAAGAGACAAAATTTTTAATAGTTTTCTGAAATTCCATTATTTATTTCCTGATATTTTTTTTCTAATCTCTGGATTCTCTTAAGAAGCTCCGGAAGACGATGAATAATAGCCTTTATTCTCTTCTGTTGAATATGAGATCTTGCTGGAAATCCAGAAACAAAGGTATTAGGAGAAATATCCTTGGTTACTCCCGATTTAGCCGCTACAAATACATTATCTCCAATATTCACATGGTCAGTAACCCCTGATTGTCCTGCCAGAATAACTCCGTTTCCTATTACTGAACTACCTGAAATTCCTACCAGAGCTACTATAGCTACATTTTCGCCAATGGTAACATTATGGGCAATATGTACCAGATTATCAATTTTACAGCCTCTTCCTATTCGGGTCTCACCCATAGTGGCACGGTCAATAGTCACATTGGCTCCTATCTCTACATCATCCCCAATTACTACCCTCCCTACTTGAGGAATCTTGTAATAAGAACCATCTTTCTTCTTGGCAAAACCAAAACCATCTGCACCTATAACCGTCCCTGCATGAATAATTACCCTTTCTCCAATAAGAGTATTGTTCAAAATAATCACTCCGGGATAAAGAAGACTCTTCCTTCCTATCTTAACTCCATCTCCAAGATATACTCCTGCAGAAATACAGACATCTTCTCCTATCTCTACTCTTTCCCCTATTACTGTATAAGGCCCAATACTTACCCTTTTTCCTACTTTTATTCCCTTACCTAAAATCACAGAAGGATGGATGCCAGAAGAGTTTCTCTCTTGAGGATAAAACACTCTCAAAATTTGAGCCAGCGCTAAACGCGGATTCTCAACCCTGATAGTAGCTTTGGGAAATTCTTTTATTCTCAAAGGAACAATTACTGCTGAGGCATGACTCTCCCGGGCTTTGTTAAGGAACTTATCCGAGACAGCGAAAGTAATTTCTCCTTCTTTCGCATCCTCAACTTTAGCTACGCCCGTTATCTCTATATCTCCATCCTTCTCTTCTACCTCTCCTTTTATTAATTTAGCTAACTCCTTTAGACTTTTCTTCATTTTTCAGCTTTATATTTCTCATTCAATCGCAAGATTACTTTTTCGGTCAAATCAAATTCATCGCCAGGAATTTCAACCTCCGGCCGAGGATAAAGAACACAAGGATTTGATTTATCAAGAATTAATCTCCACCCTTCTTTTTGAGCAATTTCATCTATAACGGAAAGAATATCCTTAATAATCTCCTGGGTATATAGTTCCTGCTGTTTCTGAAGAGTCTCCTGAGTAGATTTAGTAAGATCCTCCAATTCTTTTGCCTTCTCTTCTATCTCTTTTAATTTCCTTTGCTGGGCAGATTCAGTAAGTAGTGCTTTCTGTGTCTCAAATTGATTTTGTAAATCCTCCAGACTCTTCCTCCCTTCCTTCAGAGTTCTTTGAGCCTGCTCATTCATTGATTGTAACTTCTCGTTAAACTCTTTAGTCTTCTCATATTCTTGAAAGACTTTTTGAAGATCAATATAACCTATCTTCATCACTGATTGAGCACTCCCTATAGAGAGCATTCCTCCCATTAGAGAACCTAACAAAAAGAATATAAAAACTACCATCTTTCCTCTTCTCATTATAAAATCCTCCTTTTGCTTAAGGGGAGACATATTTTCCCCTTGAATGCTAAAACCACCTTCCTCTTCTCCTACCCGGATTAAAAAATCTAACCTTAAGAAGACTCATAGGTAAATCACTGTATAGATTATACAATATCTTCTCTTATTCCTAAGGATATAAGAATTTCTCTTTCTTTTTTTCTCATCAGTTCCTTTTCCTCTTTTCTTTTATCATCATACCCCTTTAAGTGTAAAATCCCATGAATAAGTAAAAGAACAATTTCCTCTTTTAGAGAATGATTTCTTTTCTTTGCTTCTTTTTGCGCTGATTCAACCGAGATAATTACTTCCCCGAGCAAATCTCTGGTGGAAATAAATTCCCCTCCCAGTGGAAATGCCAGAACATCAGTAGACTTATCTTCTCTTCGAAACTTCTTATTTAACTGCCTGATTTTCTTTTCATCCACCAGCACTATACTTATTTCTTTATCTTCATTCTTCAAAAGCTTTGAGGCCACCTTCCTTAGGAATTCTAAATCTACTTCTCTTTTTTGTAAATTCAATATCTCAATTAGAGCCATCTTTGCCTATTCCTTAAGAACCTCAGCTGGATATCTTCCCCGGGTATGAATAATCCCCGTAAAATTAGACTCAAATGCTTGCGTAATCCTGGTAATCTCTCTCAAAGTAAGATTGCATTCCTCAAGCTGACCATCCTTTAGTTTATTATCTATTACCTTCCTCACCAAATCTTTCGCTCCCTTAAGAGTAATTTGAGGAGAAAAACGAAAAGCTGCCTCTATGGAATCAGCTAACATTACAATAGCTGCCTCTTTACTTTGAGGTTTAGGCCCAAGATAACGAAAACTCCCCTCATCTACAGATTTTTCTTTTTTTTTACTCAAAAGAGCTTTCCGATAAAAATAAGCTATTAAGCTGGTCCCATGGTGCTGGCGAATTATTTCTATTACCGATAGAGGAAGTCGATATTTTTGAGCCAGGTCAACTCCGTCTTTCACATGAGAGACGATTATAGTAGAACTCAAGTTAGGATTTACTTTTTTATGGTAATCGTTTTCTCCCGAATTTTTCCCGTAGTTTTCGAAAAAAAAATGAGGCCGAATAATCTTTCCAATATCATGATAATAACTTCCCACTTTAACCAGGAGAGAATTAGCTCCTATAGAATCCGCTGCTCCCTGAGCAAGATTAGCAACCATCATACTATGGTGATAAGTTCCGGGAGCCTCTATGAATAGTCTGCGAAGAAGAGGAAATTGAGGATTAATCAATTCCAGTAATCTAATGTTAGTCGTTATCCCTGAATAGGTCTCTACATAAGGTAAAATAATCATAACTATAATACTGGAAAGTATACCACTACTCATTCCCCATAAAATTAAAGGAAGTGTAAGTAGAAAAGGATACTCGTTAATAAAGCTTATCCCGGAGATTATACAAACATTGGCTATCCCTACATATATTCCTGCTCGGGTTAAGTCCGTTCGCTGATGGATCGAAGAGGTGCTATAAGCCCCCACCAGCCCTCCTATTAAAAGAACAGGCAAAATTTCTAAATTACCGGCACTTATACTTAAAAGAATACTCAATAACAAACTTCCTGTAACAGCCAGGGGAGCATTTGAAAAAAGAAAGGAGGTAAATATAGAAAAGAAAGCAATAGGAATAAGATAATTGGGCACAGAAGGAAGAAGAATAAAGACTTTACCTATCAAAGCCATAGATAGAAGTAAGAAAGAAAACAAATGGTCCTTTCTTCTGATAAATGTCTCAAAATAAAAGATCAAAATAGCTACCGAGAAAACTATCAAAATAAAGGTTCCCAGAACTTTAACAAAAGTCATCTTTTCGTCAGGAGGAAGAAGAAAAATAATAGAAAATCCTATTACTAATATTACTCCTTCCATCCATCTATTTAGATAATTTTTTATCTTTCTCATATTCTTCATAAGCTTTTACAATTTTCTGGACTAAGTGATGTCTCACTACATCTCTCTGAGTGAGATAAACAGTAGTAATTCCCTCTATTCCTTTGAATAAATTCTGAACTTCTACTAAACCCGAAGAACGGTCATGAGGAAGGTCTATTTGAGTAATATCTCCAGTAATCACTGCTCTTGAGCCAAATCCCAGACGGGTTAAAAACATCTTCATCTGCTCATAAGTAGTATTCTGGGCTTCATCAAGAATAATAAAAGAATCATTTAGCGTGCGTCCTCTCATATAAGCAAGAGGAGCTATCTCAATAATTCCTCTCTCCAAAAAACTCTGAAACTTATCGGTAAGAATCATATCATACAAAGCATCGTATAGAGGGCGAAGATAGGGTTCTACTTTCTCTTCTAATTTTCCTGGAAGATACCCCAATTTTTCCCCTGCCTCTACTGTGGGACGAGTTAAAATTATACGAACAACTTCCTCATTTTGTAAAGAGGATACCGCCATGGCTACTGCTAAATATGTCTTTCCTGTCCCTGCCGGACCAATACTAAAAACTACCTCATTTTCCTTCATTGCCGCTACATATTCCTTTTGCCCTTCTGTGCGAGGTCTAATCTTTCTTCCCCGGGGGGTGGTAAATATTATCGGGAAATTGTTCTTCTCTTCACCTTTTAGTCTTTGCATATGGATCATCTTCAAAATATAACTCGTATCCAGCGTCTGGAGAATACCTCCCTGGCGCCTTTGATGAAGAATCTCTCTTATCAACTGTTCTCCTTTTTTTACTCCTGCTTCGTCCCCTCTAATTTTCAAGAAATTATCTCGCAATATAATCTTTATACCCAGTCCCTTCTCTATCACTTTTAAATTCTGGTCATTTATTCCGCATAAAAGAGAGGCTTCTTCTCTTCCTTCTAATTTTATCTTTCTTTCTTCCAACTCTTTACAATCCTCATCGATTAATTATTACATAAAACAATAAAATGTCAAAAACACGTATTTTCACTCTCTTACCATTTCAAAAATCTCTCTCCTTATAGCTATTCCTAATTCTCTAAGGCTTACAAATCTTTGCCGGGGTATAACCCTTTTCCAGAGCTTCTCTACGGGTATAAAATATAATTTTATTTTCTAATGAAATAATTTTTGCCCGAGAACATCCTGAATGATGAAAATTTCTTGACTTCTTATTACCAATATAATAAGGCTCATTATTCTTCTCCCGGGCTAAAATTATATCCTCTTCTTCAAAAAGTTCATAATCAAGAGGAATGAGAAGTTTCCTTCGAGCTTTCCTGCTTAAAGCATCAAGAGAGACAAAAAGAGTAGGTTGAGCTTGCCCCTTTCTTCCTAATTTTACCAGTCTAAAATACGACCCTGTAATCATTGCTCCAATCTTACCTTCTTTATCCTTAGCTAAATAAGCCCAGGCGGGAATATAAACAGGGGAGGAAAGATGATTTGCTACCGTGGCGATCCGATATCTTCGCCAATTACCTAATTTATCTCTCAGCTTAAGGGTCTTTACCAGAACAGGTCTACCCCCAATTAAGAACTCTGATGAACCAAATACTCTCCACTTCATTACAAATTAAATAATACCCATTATTTTTCCTATCTCATAATATAATAATCCAAAGCCTGAGTTAGTTTTCTTTCAATTTCTCCATATAATTCACTTTTCACCCGCTTTTTCCTCCTTATAAAATATCTCTTTCATTTTAATAAAAACTCTTATTCCGTCAACTTTTCTTTCTGGTTTACGAAATATCCTCGCCAGTTCTTAGACCCTATGATTTAACGCGTAAATTTGCTAAGTTCTGAAGAAATTATATAATATCCTTTACAGAGGAATATTAAATGGAAATAGCTACAAAAATATTAACTAACCCTTATTTTAAAGCTATCCTTTCATTTATTCTCTCATTTATAGGGGGAAAACTCGTCTACTCCTTTATTGCTCGAATTGCTATGAAATGGGCAAAAAAGACTCCTACCGAGATTGATAATACAATCCTTTCCAAAATAAATGCACCCATATTTTACCTCATTATCCTCTACGGAGGAAGTATAGCGATTAATTTTCTTCCTCTCCCGGCTCTCCTGAAAACAACCTTACTCAGAGTAATAATCTCTATCGTCCTCATTATTGGCTGTTATTTACTCGCCTTTTTTCTCAACTTATTTATTAAAACCTGGCTAGCTAAAAGCAAAGAAGTTATAGCTAAGGGCAGGGAAAATGATTTTATAGCTGTCAGTAGAAAAATACTAAATTTTATAATTTTTATTCTTTTGATTATTTTTATTCTAAGCCTCTGGGGAATAAAAGTTACGGCCTTAGTAGCCAGTTTAGGTATTGCCGGCATAGTTATAGGCTTAGCACTCCAGACAACGCTGGCCAATATATTCGGAGGAATAGCCCTTATTGCGGACAGGTCTTTCAAAATAGGGGATTTTATTGAGCTCGATACAGGAGAGAGAGGAGAAATTATTGATGTGGGGTTGCGTTCTACCCGAATAAAATCATTTGAAGAAGGAAATGAAATTATCATCCCCAATAGCAGTTTAATGAACAGCAAAATTATTAATTATGGACGACCAGAAGTTTACTTAAAAAAGAGAATAAAAATAGGAGTTGCTTATGGTTCAGATATAAAGAAAGTTAAAAATATTCTTTTAAATTGCACCCGTAAAGTAAAGAATGTTTTAAAAAACCCTTCGCCTACTGTTTACTTTATGGAAATGGCTGATTTTTCTCTCAATTTCGAAGTAATCTTCTGGATTAGCAATTATCAGGAGAGACTGAGAGTGCAAGATGAATTTATTTCTTTAGCGTATAGGGAGTTGCAACTCCAGGGGATACAAATTCCTTTCCCTACGCGGACTATTTATATTAAGTCCGCGGAGGGAAAAGTTGATTCTTAGCTTAATTACTCAATCTTGATTTCTCTCTTCTTCTTTTTCTCTTCTTCTGCTTTTGGTAAGGTTATTTCCAATACCCCATCTTCATATTTAGCTTTAACTTTATCAGACTGTATCTTTACCGGCAGAGGAATTATTCGGTGCCAGGAGCTATAGGCTCTTTCGCAATAGTAATAATTTTCCTCTTTCTCCTCCTTCTTCTTTTCTATTTTTCCTGAAAGAGTGACTTCCTCATCTGTAACGGAAATCTTAATATTATCTTTTTTCACTCCCGGTATTTCTGAACGTAAAACAAGAACATTTTCTTTATCTATTAAATCTACCGGAGGAGTTCCCACCAGCATTTCTTCTCTTTCCGCCGGTAATGCTGCTCTTTTTCCTCTTTCAGGAAGGGCAAGCCTTCTTCCCAATCTTTCTCGAGCTCCCCATAGTTCATCAAATAGCCTTCTCATTTCTCTTTCCATTCTTGAAAATTCTCTCCAGGGATCCCAGATAGCCATCTTCCTCACCTCCTCCTATTAAAGTTGACATCTTTTCGTTTCTGATTATATTACATATATTAAAACTCGTCAAGAACCTTGGGACTTCTCTTCTCTCACTGAATATCCACTTCAAATTATTCTACGCGGCTTCATCGCTACGGGAAAGATATAATTCATCTTGAGGGGGCATACTTCGCATTTTCCTCTCAACGCCTGCGTTGTTCCTAAAAACAAGCAGAGCAACGGGGAAGCTTTCGCTTCCTTCGAATATAAATCTTTCTTTTTCCTTCGCTAAGAATCGTTAAGGTAGCGTATATAATGCTCCTTGGGAAAAGTCCCTCAATACTGGATAAACCTTCTAAAACCTAATACTTTCTTATATGATTCAAGAATGGTATCAAAGAGAACTTAAAAAAATTTGAAGGATAATTATTATATACAACAGAGGAGGTGCTCTATATGAGAAAACGGACAAAATTTTCTCTATTTTACGTAATCTTTGTGATATTTATAATGCTCTTTATCCAATTTTTCTTTATCCAACTTCTTCTCCCCTCTCCGCGCATAAAACACATCCCCTATAGTTATCTTAAACAACTCGTTAAGGAAAATAAGATAAAAGCGGTAGCTATCGGTGAAAATGTTATTAAAGCTATCCCTGAGGACACAGAGGAATACCAATTGTTGGTCACCACCCCCGTGGAGGACCCGGGATTAATTAAGGAATTAGAGGAATATGGAGTAGAATATACAGGAATGCATG
The DNA here is from genome assembly GCA_021158005.1 of Candidatus Aerophobota bacterium. Lineage (GTDB taxonomy): Bacteria > Aerophobota > Aerophobia > Aerophobales > JAGGVN01 > JAGGVN01. The sequence goes on from JAGGVN010000040.1 coordinate 9,697, forward strand.
AAAGTTCCTTTATGAGAAATTTTTTTTCCTGGGTCTTACCTTTGCTCCTATTCTTCTTTTTATGGATAATTATTTTTAAAAAAATGGGTCCCGGAGCAGGAGTAATGACCTTTGGAAAAAGCAAAGTTAAACTCTACGCTGAAGACGAAGTGAAAGTTACTTTTAAGGATGTGGCTGGTGTAGACGAAGCTAAAGAAGAACTCCGGGAAATTGTTGAATTTTTAAAAAATCCCCAAAAATTCCACCAACTGGGAGGAAAATTCCCCAAAG
>JAGGVN010000067.1 GCA_021158005.1 Candidatus Aerophobota bacterium
CCTTCCCCTTTTGTGGGTTTAAGCAATTTTAGATTGCTTTTTAGTGACCCTATTTTTTACATTTCTTTTAGAAATGTCGCTTATTATACTACTCTAAATTTAACCCTTACCTTCATTATTCCTATCATCATTGCTATCCTTTTAATGGAGATGAGAAAAGATATCATCAGGATAATGATGATTCTCTGGTTTATTCCGACAGCTTCTATGGCCGGAATGGTTATCTGGAAATGGTTTTATAATCCTTACTATGGATTATTTAACGCTATCTTAAAGCGCTTAGGTTTTCCTCCTTTAAGATGGCTTAATGACCCTAATCTGGCAATGTTTTGTTTGGTTCTGCCAGGCTTAATTATGTTTGGACCCGGTCTTATTTATATAGCCTCTATCCAAAGTATTCCCGAAGAGTTTTATGAAGCTGCAGAACTTGAAGGAACAAGCTTCTGGCAAAAGGTCTGGCATATTACCTTACCTCGCCTGCGACCAATTATTGCTATGATGCTTATCTTAGCCATTATTAATAATCTCCAGGTATTTAATCCCATGAAGGTAATGACGGGTGGAGGTCCAGCTAACGCCACTATATCTCCGGTAATGCACATCTTTAACTTAGCCTTCGAGCGCTATAAGATGGGGATAGGATCAGCAATGAGTATAATCTTATTCTTTTTAGTCTTGAGTTTAATTACTATTCAGCGAAAGTTCTTTAAAGAAAATATAGATAAATAAAGGAGAATAACTGGTGCCTTTAATTTCGGAAATAGGGAGAAAAAAACTTTCGGTAAGAGCTCTACTTATAGCCATTACTACTATTTTGTGGATTGGGGTAGCCCTCCATCTTTTTCCCGTCTGGTGGATGATTAAAACCTCAATTACTCCTACCTGGGAAGTATTTGACGCTCCTGCTAAACTCTGGCCTTCTAAACCTACTCTTGTTTGTTATAAATTAATTTATTATTTTGATCCCGGTTGGACAGGAGCAGGAGGAAACTCAGTAGTCTACCCCATCTATGTCTATATTAAAAACAGTATTATTATGAGTTTTGGTACTATGGCTCTCCAGATTCCCATCACTGCTCTGGTAGCTTACGCTCTCTCTAAACTCTATAGCCCTCGCTTAAGTAGAATTATGTTCCTTTTCTTTATTGGTACAATGTTCATTCCCTTTTCCGTACGAATTATTCCCAATTACTTAATCCTGCGTCACTTTCCCTTTCCCACTTTAAATATTCCTAAAATTCCCTTTACTGATAAAAAATTTCCTACTCATAATTTTCTTAACACTTACTGGGCAGTAATTCTACCAGCAGCTTATAGCGGATTCAACCTTCTCCTCCTTAAAGGTTTCTTTGATGGCATTCCTGATTCCCTCATTCATGCTGCCAGAATAGATGGAGCCTCAGAAATAGGCATCTTCAGGAGAATAATTCTTCCTATGTCCAGGGCTGTTTTTGCGGTAGTAGCTTACTTTTCCTTTAGTACTGCTTGGAATCAATTTATGTGGCCTTTAGCTGTTCTCCACGATAACAAGTTTTTTCCTCTTTCAGTAGTTTTGTATAAATTCCAATATTTCTTAAGCCAGGGAACTTTTTCCAGAGAGCTTTATCCCGCTCAAAAAGAAGCTATGGAGGCGGGTGTTTCTATCAATGGTCTAATGGCTATTTCTATTATTGAATCCATTCCTGTATTTATTGCCTTTATCATCTTTCGTGAACAACTGATGAAGGGTATAAAGCTAAGGGGGTTTAAATAATGAAAGATTTCGACTTTTTCTAAGGTGGCCTAACTTATGTGAGAATATATAAAGTGATAATCTCTTTAGTGTAAATGACCCTGTAACTTGTGATGGGGTCATTTTTATATTGGAAATATTAAGTACAAGTCAAAATTTATGAGGAGATTATTCATGAGAGATGATCAAATAACTAAAGTACAGTTACTTCCACCGTCAGAAGCTAATCCTCGCAACTCAGAGGCATCCATCATTCAATTAAAAGATGGAAGACTGCTTTTAGCTTATTCTCATTTTTATGGTAGAGATATGGATGCAGGAGCGGCTTATATTGCTGGTCGTTTTTCTGAAGATAACGGGAGAACCTGGACCGGTAAAGATATAGTTTTAGTAGAAAATGAAGGCAAGTTTAATGTAATGAGTGTTAGCCTTTTGCGACTACTTTCTGGTGAAATTGCCCTGTTTTACTTAGTTAAGAACTCACAATCTGATTGTATTCCTTATGTGCGCATTTCAAATGATGAAGCTAGAACCTGGGGGAACCGAATAAGGGTAATCTCTCAAGAAGGTTATTATGGACTTAACAACGATCGGGTAATTCAACTCCCTTCTGGACGGTTAATTGTCCCAGTGGAGTTTTCTCCGGGAGCGTATGGACCACCAGAAGCTCCTATTGTTCCACCATGTCAGTCTATGTGTTTTCTCTCCGATGATAAAGGGATTAGCTGGCACCGGAGCCAAACAGTTTTGGAACCACTAATAGGAAGTAAAAGTGGTCTTCAAGAGCCAGGAGTGGTTGAACTTAAGGATAGTTCAGTGATGATGTTTATGCGAACTGATCTAGGAGGACAATTTGTCTCTTATTCTTATGATAGGGGTGAGACATGGACAAATCCTGTATTTAGTAGCCTAAAGGGCCCTTGCTCCCCGGCCACAATTAAGCGTATTCCCAGCACAGGGGATCTTCTGGCGATTTGGAATACACCATCAGCTATATGTAGACGACCTCTACCAAGGTGCACTTTAAGCACAGCCATATCTAAAGACGAGGGTAAAAGCTGGCAAAACATTAAGACATTGGAATACGATCCAGAGGCTTCTTACTGTTATGTTTCGCTTCTCTTTGTTGACGATAAAGCCATAATGACCTATGCCCATCGACACAACTTTTTCTTTAAAGGAGGGATGTTATTACTGACTCTTGTAGATATCAATTGGTTCTATGAGTAGGCCACTATTTATATCCCGCAATTTCTTGTAAAAATAGCCTGAGGTATGCAAGTATGAGAGTATTTGCGGATTTTGAGTCAGCGAACATTGTACGCCCTCGAGTGGAGGGCAGTACAATTAGATTTCGGGCAAAATCTCATGGAAGTCCTAATCCACTCTGGTTTTACTTTCGGGTAGACGATCTGCCGGACCAACGGGTTACCTTGGTACTAGAGAATGCGGCTCAATGCCTGGGTGGACTACAGAGTTTTGCAGTTGTACGTCCTGTGGTATCCTTAGATAACCGAAACTGGCAACGTGTAACCTGCGGGGCTATTGATAAGAGCAAGGGTACTTTTATCTTTCAACATCAGTTTAGCAATCCATCAGCCTTTATTGCTTTCTCTTATCCTTATGGACTAAACACCCTAGAGAACTATCTGGCTCAGTTGCGTAAACGGAAAAATACTGGAGTAAAAGTATTGGCCAGGAGTCCGGGCGGCCGTCCCGTCTATCATATTACAATAGGTCGGTCGATATCAGCAAGCTACAATGTCTGGATTTGTGCCCGGAATCACGCAGGTGAGACACCTCCCTCATATGTCCTGGAAGGTTTGCTTAACTGGTCTACTTCTTCAAGGGAGGACTATGCAAGCTGGATGAGGAAAAATCTATGGCTTAATGTGATACCGATGGTAGATGTCGATGGTGTCGTAGAGGGAGCCTACGGAAAGCGGCGTCCACCTGCTGATTATGGAGAGAGTTGGTCTGATGATTCGCCCTATGATTCTGTTCGAGCAATACTTCAGGCTATTGAGGAGTCATCTACAAAAGTTCCCTATAGTCTCTTTATAGATATTCACTCTCCTACCCCCAAAGATGGGCACTACTGCTACGCTGTGGAGCCAGAGTACTCTTCGAAACACTACCGCCGTGATCTAAGCCGTTTCTGTCAGATACTCAGTCATCACGCTCCCCAGGACAGTCCTTTTCCTCCTAACAGCGTACGGTATTTGCGAGAAGGATGTCAATACACATTCCACAATCAATATTTGACTTATGGCGTACTCGCGCTTTGCCTCGAGATCTCGTATCATCAAACAGATTCCGGAGACTATGTTACCCCCGACTCATTACGGAGATTTGGTGCCTCCCTTGGTAAAGCAATTGTTGAGTTTCTTCGATAATAATTAACAGGATGTTAGAGTAACCCTTTTATTCACATAATAAAAAGGATAAGATCCGTTTTATAAAATGGAACAAGATATGTAAAAAAGGAGAAACAAAAAATGGCGTTAACAAAAGTTATTGTTCTTGGAAATTCGGTAGCAAAAGGCACAGAGGCTAAACTCGATGTGTTTTATGACTGTTTTCAGTATAAGAGCGAGGTTGTTAATTTAGTGCGTCCTACCCAGACCTGGTCCTCTATCCTGGAGCGCATTCTTTCTGATTGGACTGAGGATGAGGTTAAAGTAATTAATGCTGGGGAAAAAGGAAATATTAGCACCAAAGCAGTTAACCAGCTAAAGAATAAGCTCCTCTTATCTTCAGGAGATTATGTATTAGTTATTTTTGGCACTGAGGATACTCTTGAAAGTACCAGGCCTGAAGCTTTTAAGAAGAATTTAGAAAAAATAATAGGGGAAATTACTAAACAAAACGCTATTCCCATATTATTTACTTCTGTTCCTATTTCAGAGAGAATGACCGCTACTGGATATACTCTTTACCAGGTACGCCAATACCAGGCTGATTTATCTCGTTTGGCTAACCTTGCCCGCAGTATAGCCAAAGAAAAATCTCTTCCCTTAATTGATCTTAACCGCTATTTTCTTAATAATCACCTCGCCTACGATCATCTCTTCAAAGGTTATCTTCCTGATGGAGTAGCTCAATCAGCTATGGCTTCTTTCATCGCTGGAGAAATCCTGCCAATATTAGGAGTAAAAATTTTTCCAAAGATAACTCTTAATGATTACCGCAAGGTTTATTCTGATGCTGAAAATTTCCTTACCAGACATAATGGATTTACTGATCTTACCTATTTTCAAGGTGAGTTTTATGTAGCTTTTCGCACTGGTGCGGTCCATGGATTTCGAGGATTGTTTGGAGGGAAGACGCTCGTATTAAGATCGAAAGATAGCCTTAACTGGGTTAAAGATGCTGAGCTGAAGGTTGAAGATTTTGTGGAGACTCGTGACCCGAAGTTTCTTCGGATAGATGGACGACTTATGCTGTATGCTATATGTCATAAGTTTAGCCCTCGGGTTACCGTCTCTTATGGGTTTGAGAAGTTGGGTGAGGGTCGTTGGAGCCAGCCTTTTGAGTGTACTCCCGGTGTTTTCTGGCGTCCAAAGAAGTGGGGTGATAAGTATATGGTGGCTAACTACGGCTGGGTATACAATGAAAAAGGAAAGCGGCACTTTGGAGTAAAGCTCTTCCAGAGCTCGGATGGGCACATCTGGAAGGAAATTTCCACCATCCTTGATTATAAAACTGATGCTAACGAAACCGACCTCTTCGTAGACAATGGTAAGCTTGTTGCTTTTTCTCGAGCAGGGAGACAAAGTAACGAGGAGATGCTCATCTCTACCTACATTCCTTCAGAAAACCAGTGGGAAACAGTCTCCTCTGGTCGGATCATTCAGGCACCTTGTGTTTTTAAGGTGAAAGATAAGATTATGGTCAGTGGAAGATACTGTTCGCAATCAGATGAGCGTTTCCGGGAGTTACGGGAGGACTGGAATAAGTTTACTAATTATGTACAAGCCTCAGATAAAGAGGGGTATCGCACTGTTGCTGATTCTACCGGGATAGATCCCGCCCGCATAGAAGAATACCATCATGGCTTGCGTACCGGTATATTCCTGATGGACGGCACGCGGCCGCGTCTGGTAATGGAACTCTTAAGTGCAGGGGATTCAAGCTATACAGGGGTAGTTCAATATGGAGATGAATATCTAATCAGTGACTATTCTATGCATGAATATTATCCACCTATCCGCCAGCCAGGAGATTGGGAAACGCCTGTAGATATCTATATCTCCCGAGTTCGCTTTGGAGAATAAAAATTCTTAAATAAAATATGTAGAGGAGAAAAAGAATGAGTAATTTACTAATTTGGTCAGCTGATCCGATGCAGAAAGTCTTTAAAGATGATTTTCCTCCAGAAAAAGCTACTTGCCAGGTTATTATGGAAAGCGCCAGAGGAGCTTTAGCTACCGGTCAAATAGCCGTAAAATCATCCAAAGAAGAAACTTTAAAAATAAAGCCCTTTAAATTAAAAGAAGAGAAAACTGGGGAGGAAGTTACTATCATCCCGCGCTTTGTCGGTTTTGTTATGGTAAATGTTAATACTCCGGATACTCCCATAAGACCTATCTTAAGATGTCCTCTTTCTGGAGAAATTGACCGTGAAGCTCCCTGTAAGATACCGGATCCTTTATTAGAAAATGAATGTTTGAGGGTAGACCCTAAAGAGACTCAGCCTATATGGCTTATGGCAGAGATACCTATTAAGCAAAAGCCAGGGGTATATAGGGGAGAATTTAAATTTACTGTATCCCATCACCCTGAAAGTGTGCCTGTAGAATTAAGAGTATATAATGCCACTGTCCCCAAAGAAAGACACCTCTGGGTAGTAAATCATCTTCGCGCTGAACCCTTAGCGGAATTTTACAGAGTAGGACTCTGGAGTTCTGAGCATTGGGAAATCTTAGAGAACTTTGCTCGGGATATGGCACTACATCGCCAGACGATGATTAATCCTCCTCTATTCTCTTTAGTTAAGATAATTGAAGACAAAAAGGGTCTTTCCTTTGACTTCACTTTATATGACCGTTTTGTTGAGCTTTTTAAAAAAGCTGGAGTAGTAGGAAGAATAGAAGGAAGTCCCTTAGCGAGCTCAAATAGAAAAGTCGCTTTCTTGCCCGAGGTCAAAATCCTGAGCCCGGAAGGGAAAGTTATCCATACGCAGCCTCCTTTAAATATTCGTTCTCCGGAGGCTCGTAAGTTTCTGAGTA
>JAGGVN010000072.1 GCA_021158005.1 Candidatus Aerophobota bacterium
CCTATGTTTTCTTCTCTGTGAATTATTCTTTTCTAAGCTTTCTAAAAAACAAAATCCTCAAATCTTATACTCCCTAATTTCTCCCTGAACCATATTAACTTAACTTATAAAAAATGCCAAACTTGCGCATCAAGTCAAAACTGCGGCAATTAGTTTTTTCGAGTCTCATAAAGTCTAAAACATTGCAACCAAGCCTGGTCTACGAACTTAAAAAATAATTCCCAGACGGTGATGCTTTCTCGCTCAGGAGAACTTTATCGTTCCTCTTTGAGTAATAGCCGCAGTTTTCATTGCGATTAAATTTTTTTTGGCTTAATAATTGGATTTTATCAATGTCAATCCAGGATAATGAGATTTTCCGATATCTACCCAATTTCTCCAGATCTTTACTCCGGACAAATATTATCATTTTTCCCTTGTATATCAATTGGAATTGGATCTATGATTCGTGCTTCCCTTCTTTTGGGGTCGGTTTTTTAAAGTTTTTCTCATTTTTGCCGATAATTCTAAATAAGAAAGGTAAGTGGGGGTAGCTTTAAAATTCTATCAAGGAGGTGAGGGAAATATTAGAACAACGAGAGAATTTTGTGGGGGATTCTCTCTTATTGCACCCTAAAATCTTTGATATAAAAATAAAAAATATGGAGGAGTAAAATGGGAGATATGAAATTAGCGGAAAAGGAACCAAAAAAGCTTGCTCCCCTTCCTGAAGCTAAAGCGGGAGGAAAGAAAGAAGGGAGAACTACTGTTGTTCATAAGGGACTGGCCAAAAAGACTGTGACTCAACCATATGTCACAAAGGGGGTAGCCGTGGATAGAGCTGCCCAGAAAGAAGCGGCCAGAAAGGCGACTGAAGAAAAATTAGCCAAGCGCACGGCAGCAAAAAAACAGCAACTGGTAGAAAGATTGGCTGCCGCTGCCAATCAGCTGGTGACCGGTGTTCAGGAGGCATCATCAGCTGCTCAGGAACTTATGAGCACGATGGAGCAGATCTCCTCCGAGGCTCAAGAAGCTTCTGCTAATACTCAGGAAAGTCAAGCAGCTATTGCTCAAGTTGATAAGGGAGTGCAAATAGCATCTCAAAATGCCCAAGCTTCACTGGACGCCATCAATAAACTGCAGGCTATGGTGAGGGAGATGTCTCAGGATATTGAGGTTTTAATTAAAGGAGTAAACAAAGCTGCCGATGTGAACGTGCAATCTGCTGAGATGGGGGCAGAACTTGAAAAACAGGCAGCCGAAGTGGGAGAGATAGTTCAAACGGTGGTTGGAATCGCTGACCAGACCAATCTTTTAGCTCTTAATGCAGCAATTGAAGCAGCTCGTGCTGGAGAGCATGGTAGAGGTTTTGCCGTGGTAGCCGATGAGGTCAGGAATTTAGCAGAAACTTCCGAGACCTCGGCCGGAAATATAAGAGAGCTGGTAGAGCACATTCAAAATGAGGTTAAGAAGATAGTTGAGGATATGAGAAAAGCAGAAGAAGATGCTCGTGCTCAGGTGGAGAAGGGGAAAAAGATCACCGATACCTTAGCGACCATAGAGAAAAATATGGTTGAAGTTCAACAAGGAAGTAGTGAGATAAATGATCTATCTTCCAGGCAAGCTGCTGCAGTAGAGCAGTTTTCTAAGGGGACCGAGCAGATTGCCTCCACTGCCGAAGAGGCCTCATCAGCTTCTGAGGAGGCAAGTAAATCAGCTCAAGAGCAGGCAAAAGCTCTGGAAGAGATAAGGAAGACTACTGAGGACTTAGCTCAGATGGCTGATGAGATTAGAACCTCCAATGTTACCGATAAGGCAGCCGAGGAACTCGCTGCTGCCGCTGAAGAGCTCTCCGCCACCATTCAGGAGGCTAACAGTGCATCCCAACAGATAATGTCCGCCATTGAACAGATAGCCTCGGGTGCCGAAGAGCAAGGATCAGCCACTGAGGAATCAGCTTCCGCCGCCGAGGAAATCCAGAAAACAGCTGAGAAAATTTCTCAAAAGGCAGGAGCTTCCTTAGAGAAGGTTAATGCTCAGCAAAAGCTCCTTCAAGAGCACAGAAAAGCTGTTGAAGAGCTCATTCAGGGAATATCCGATGCAGCCGAAGTTAATTTAACATCGGCGAAGAATGTTCACAATTTGGAAGTAAGAGCAAAGGAAATTGACAAGATCGTCGATGCCATCGCCAATGTAACCATTCAGACCAATATGCTGGCAGTAAACGGTGCTATTGAGGCCGCCGGGGCCGGAGAGCATGGAAGGGGTTTTGCCGTAGTGGCCTCGGATATTCGTAACTTGGCCAATGAGTCAGCGGAAAATGCTGATAAAATTAAGGATTCAGTTCGAAGAATTCAAGAGCAAATTGCCCGTGTGGCACAGGATATAGAGAAGGTTGGAGCAACAGCTCGGGGAGAAGTAGAACGTGCTAAAAAAACTACAGAGGCTTTAGGTGAAGTGGCACAGGAAATAGCCGGTGTCCAGCAAAGAGTGGAGGAGACAAAGAACGCCGCTGCTGAGAGTTTAAAGGCTATTGAGCAGGCAAGAAAGGGAGTAGATCAAATTGCCGCTGCTGCCCAAGAGGCATCCTCTGCTGCCCAGGAGGCATCCTCTGCTGCCCAGGAGCAGGCCAAAGGAATGGCAGAGCTTGCCACAGCTGTAGAGGAGATATCTGCTTTAGCTGATGAGCTACAGAATATTTAGGAGTGAAAAGTGAGTGAGAAGGCTAAAGCTTCCCTCTACCCGATCAGGAGGTAGCCGCAACTCTTAGGTTGCATAAAAGCGCAGGCAGGCGTGCAGTAGCTTGCTACTACTTAGCTTAACATCAGAAGTTAAATGTACTCCCATAAAGCCTTGCAGCTACCGAGCCAAGACCATTCAGAATTAAAAAGGAGGTTAGTATGAGGACAAATACAGAACACCAATTGGTGGGTTTCAATTTAGAGGAGGAGAAATTTGGGGTGGATATAATGGAGGTCCAGGAGATAATAAAGATACCCGAGATTACCAGAGTTCCTAAAGCTCCATCCTTTGTAGAAGGAGTAATAAATTTAAGGGGGCAGGTTTTACCGGTGATTGATTGTCGTAAGCGGTTTGACCTGGAGTCCAGGGGACGAGTGGATTCTAATCGCATCATCGTGGTAAATATTGAAGGTAAAACAATGGGGATAATTGTGGATTCTGTATCTGAGGTCTTGCGTCTGCCGGATGAGGCTGTTGAGCCACCTCCACCTATTATTACTGGTGTAGATGCTGAGTATTTGGACGGAATAGGCAAAATGGAGGATGGGAAGTATCTAATTAGCCTCCTCAATCTAAAAAAATTTTTAAATGTTGAGGGAATGGAAAACTTCTCGAAAGGTTTTAGTTCCAACGTTAATCAGAAAAATGATGAAGCTAATGAAATTAAGACAGAGGGAATTTCTTCTGATGAAGTTCAATTGGTGGGTTTTAAATTAAGCGAGGAAGAGTATGCGGTAGGAATCTCAGAAGTCCAGGAAATCATCCGTCTGCCCGAGATTACCAGGGTTCCTAAAGCTCCATCCTTTGTAGAGGGAGTAATAAATTTAAGGGACAAAGTCTTGCCTATAATTTCCTTGCGTAAAAGATTCGGCTTAGAGGATGTGAAAAAAACGGATTCCCTTAGAATTATAGTAGTAAACGCGGGTGAGGTATCTATGGGAATGATTGTTGACTCCGTCTCCGAGGTTCTGCGTCTATCCAAGAATACTATTGAGCCACCACCGCCTATTACCTCCGGCATTGATGCCCAATACCTTAAGGGAATAGGGAAATTAGAAGAGGGGAAAAGGTTGCTTCTTCTTTTAGACCTAGTTAAGTTCCTAACCGCTTCGGAAAGGAAAGAACTTTCCAAATTAGGAGAAGTTAATGAGAAAAATATCAAAAATACAGAAGGGGGTGAAAGGAAAATGGCCGAAGAAGAACAATTGGTGAGCTTTAAAATTGAAAATGAGGAATTTGGGGTGGGGATTGAGGAGGTGCAGGAAATTATAAGACTGCCGGAGATTACCAGGGTTCCCAAGGCTCCATCCTTTGTAGAGGGGGTGATAAACTTAAGGGGTAATGTCCTTCCGGTAATTGATTTGCGAAAACGTTTTGACCTGGAGGCTACAAAAAAGACGAATGCTACCAGAATTGTAGTGGTAAATGTAGATGATAAAACCACGGGTATCATTGTTGACTCCGTCTCCGAGGTTCTGCGTTTGTCTAAGGACGCCGTTGAACCGCCGCCACCTATCGTAGCAGGAATTGAGGCTAAATATCTACGAGGTATAGGTAAACTCAACGACGGCAAGAGGCTTATTGTCTTGCTCAACTTGAACGAGGTTCTTACAGTCAAAGAGAAAGAGGAATTGGCTCGGATGGAGCTTAAAAAAAGTCAAGGAGCTGTTAAGGAGCACGTTGAGTTAAAAACAGATGAGTCTAAGGAGATAGATAAGCCAAAGTCTGTTGAGGAGCCTGTTGAGTTAGAAAGCGCCAAACCCAAGGAGGTAAATAAGCTAGAACATGGTAAGAAGTAAGGAGATAAAATCTATATGTCATCAATTCAGACAAGGGTCATTGCTATTGCCAATCCAAAGGGAGGATGTGGGAAGACCACTACGACGATAAACTTGGGTGCCTTTCTTGCCGATATGAATAAAAAGGTTCTCTTGATAGACCTGGACCCCCAATGTAATGCGAGTATTGGGCTCGGAATCAAGCCTCATTTACTCAACTTCTCGGTTTATGATCTTTTTAATAATCCTGAAAGTCAAGCTAATGAGATAATTTGCCCGACAAATCTTTTAAATTTGGAGGTTGTTCCGGCTAAGACCTCTCTCGCTGATATAGAAAGTAAGCTAAGAACACAAAAAGGAGCAGGATTTATCTTGAAAAGAAAACTTGAGCCCTTACTTTTAAAATATGACTATATTCTTTTAGACTGCAATCCATCATTGGGGGTCCTCACCTTAAATGCCCTCGTTTGCTCCAGCGGCGTCATTATTCCAGTGCAAACTCAATTTTATGCGCTCAGGGGACTGACTCAACTGTTAAATCTGATTAACATAGTAAGGGAAAAGGCAAATCTGGGGTTATCTATGGTAAAAATTCTCACTACTATGTATGATGTGCGGACAAATTTAAGCCATTATATCTTTGAGGAGATTCAGAAGAATTTTAAAAATAGGCTTTTAAATACGATAATTCCGGTAAGCACTAAATTGGCTGAAGCTCCCAGTAGTGGTCTTCCCATTAATAAATATGCTCCTGGCTCTAAGGGAGCAATAGCGTATGAGCAATTAGCTAAAGAGGTCATTTCCTTTGAAGAAAAGTAAACCTCTAAGAATAAAATTGGATGCCATAATCAAGGATGCAGAAGGTGAGAGTAAGATAATGAGGGAAAGTTTGAATTTAAATGATCTCCTTTCAACTGAGAATTCTGCTAATTCCACACTCAAATATAGTCAAATTGGTTTAAATTATTATAACAAAGGAGAGTATGATAAGGCAATAAAGAGTTTTAAAAAAGCTCTTTATTCAGAAGAAGAAAACGCTTCTGTGCATTATAACCTTGGCTTGGCCTATCAGGCAAAGAGGCTTTTAAGGGAAGCAGTAAGGGAATATAAAAGGTCACTCGCACTTAATCCCTTAGATGCAGAGACGCATAATAATTTGGGGATAATCTATTATACTCTGGGCAAGGATGATAAGGCAATTAGGGAGTTCAGGGAGGCGGTTAGAATAAACCCTGAGTTTGAGCTGGCGAGGAAAAATTTAGAGAAGATATCCCGAAGAAATGATAGGGACAACTTTTAAAATTGCCTATAGCCTTGTTGGGGATAAACCCCAACGCTACGGTAGCGCATAGTATATCCTAAGCCAGCTCTGAGTCTTGTAGCTACTTAGAAGATTTTCTCAAAAAAGAAGAAGGACAATATGTTAGTTAATAAAAGAGGCTACGATGGATTCGGATTATGAATACTTTAAGAGGAAAATCTTAAAAAAGAGCGGTGTTGATTTAAATGCCTATAAAACCCGTCAGATGCAAAGGCGAATAACCACATTGAGCGAGAAGCTCGGATGTAAGAGCCTCAAGGAATACTATCGCCTTCTTGAAAGAGACCGAAAAAGATATGAGGACTTCCTCGAATACATTACCATAAATTTTTCTGAATTTTTTCGTGATCCAGAAAGGTTTAAGGAGTTGGAGGAAAAGATATTTCCTGAGATTTTGAGAAAAACGCCTAACCCCCGAATATGGAGCGCCGGCTGTGCTACAGGAGAGGAAGCTTATTCTCTGGCCATTATCCTTTACGAGAAATCCCCTCAAAGCCTCAATAGAATCTTAGCTACGGATATAGATAAAGGTGCTTTAAAGAAGGCCAGGACTGGTCTCTACGATGAGAATCATATAAGAAATGTAGGAAAAGAGAGGCTAAGAAAATACTTTTTAAAAATAGGTGAAAATTATGAAATATGTGATGAGATCAAAAAGAGGGTAAAATTCAACGAAATTGACCTATTAAAGGATGATTTTCCCCAGGGATTTTTTCATCTCATTGTCTGTAGAAATGTAATCATTTATCTTGAAAACAGCGCTAAAGAAATGCTAATGGATAAATTTGGTCTTGCTTTAAGACGAGGTGGGTTCTTCTTTTGTGGTGGTACGGAAAGGCTCTTTAACCTGGATAGAATGGGTTTTAAATGTGTAGGAACCTGTTTATATAAAAAGATATAGGGAAAAGAGGAACTAGAGACCTACAAGAGTAATATCGCCCGCTTTAAGAGATAGCAGCTTATACTTAGGGTGAGGTAGTGATTTTAGCCTCTATGTAGAAAGTGAAAGGATAAAGACAAGAAAAAAAATGAAAAGGACGATTTCGGTGCCCATTGGTGGGTTTAGAGTATCTACCGCTCCAGATGTATTAATTACCCATAATCTTGGTTCCTGTGTAGGAGTTGCCCTTTACGATGTTTTTTCCAAAATTGGCGCATTAGCCCATATAAGTCTTCCCGATAGTAAGAGTATGGAAGGAGAAAACAGGAGCCCTAAATTTGCGGATGTCGCCATCTCTTTAATGATAAAGGAGATGGAAAATTATGGAGCGAATCGCATTTATATTATAGCTAAGATTGCTGGAGGAGGGAATATGTTCAACTTAAAGAATTTACCCATTGAAATGGATATAGGAGCACAAAATGTGCTTGCCGTAAGAAAGTATTTAGCCAAAGAGGGTATAAGGATAATAGCGGACGATACCTTAGGACATTACCCGCGGACAATGGAATTTGAACTCGAGACAGGAAAGGTTACCCTCAAGACAAAGATGAAAGGAGAAAAATATTTATGAAGCACAATCGTCTCTATACTTTATCATCTCAAATAAAGGTTCTTGTAGTTGATGATTCGGCTTTTATGAGGAAGGCAATAAAGAAAATATTAGAATCCGATTCTCATATTAAGGTAATTGGCACGGCTAGAAATGGCGAGGATGCCTTAGAAAAGTTAAGAGAACTATCTCCGGATGTAGTTACTCTGGATATAAGTATGCCCCATATGGATGGTTTGAGTGCCTTAAGACACATTATGTCTGAGAGTCCTGTGCCGGTAGTTATGCTCAGTTCTCTAACCCAGGAGGGAGCATTAGAAACATTTGAGGCTCTGGAGTTAGGAGCGGTAGATTTTGTTCCCAAGCCATCGGGTACCATCTCCTTAGATATAGATAAACAAAAGAACGAGATAATTACTAAGGTTAAGGCAGCTGCCTTTGCAGAATTGGAAAATATCAAACGGGCTAAACCAGAAGTTGTTGAGCAACCACCAGTAGCTATCTCTAAAAGAAAAATCTATACTGCTGTATCTGACAAAACAGTAGCCATTGGTGTTTCCACAGGAGGGCCTCAAACTTTGATGAAAATTATTCCCTATCTTCCGGGCGATCTACCAGCATCCATTTTGATAGTTCAGCATATGCCTCCCGGTTTCACCAGTGCCTTTGCAGAGCGACTAAACCAAAATAGCCAGCTCGAGATCAAAGAGGCTGAAGCTGGAGATGTAGTAGAAAAAGGGAAGGGTTACCTTGCTCCCGGTGATTACCATATGACTGTAGTTAAAAGAACCCTTGGCAAGGGAACCATCATACGGCTGAGCAAAGAGCCTTCTAATATTCTTCACAGACCTTCTGTGGATGTAATGATGTCATCGGTAGCGAAGGTTTATGGCAAGAACGCTGTTGGTGTTATCCTGACAGGGATGGGCAGTGATGGAGCTAAGGCGATGGTTGAACTGAAGAGAAGGGGTGGTAAAACCATAGCCCAGGACGAGGCCTCCTCTATAATTTTTGGTATGCCCAAAGCGGCTATTGAAATGGACTGTGTAGATAAGGTAGTCTCTGTAAGGGGAATGGCGCAGGCAATTGTAAGAGCAGTGAAAGGAGAACCAAAATGACCTCTTTAAAGCTTAAATTCAGCGAACTACTAAGAAAGATAAAGAGTGAAAATGAGGATGAAAGAAGATGGGCAGCTCAAATGATGGGTGAACTAAGGAAAAAAGAAGGAATCCCTCATTTAATAAACCTTCTCTCTGATAAAAGCACTGCTGTCCAGGAAGCATCTGCAGATGCCTTAATCAAAATAGATGGTAAGGAAGTTGCTGAAAAGCTTATTTCTCTTTTAAGCTCCAATGAAGCAAGTGTGCGCAACATTTCCATAGAAATTCTGGAGGGAATTGGAGAAGAGGCAGTGGAGGTGTTGCTCTCTTTGTTGAAGGATGAAGACCATGACATTCGCAAGTTTGCCTGTGATACTCTGGGGAATATCGCCAGTCCCAAAGCTACTCCATATCTTATAACTGTTTTAAATGATTCTAATATTAATGTTGCCTGCGCTGCGGCAGAAGCCCTGGGAAAAATTGGTGATAGAAAAGCAGTTGAGTCCCTAACAAAGGCATTAGAAGGGAATATGTGGCTTATCTGTTCCTGTTTAGAGGCCTTAGGTAAAATTGGTGACAAAAGAGCCATTGAATCTCTAATGAGCATCCCTTCAAATGAGAACACGTTAGTGCTTCTCGCTACAATTAAATCTCTGGGTAAGATAGGTGATGGAAGGGCGATCGATTTTCTCCTGTCTTTTTCTAAATCCGAGGCGCTAAAGAGAGCAGCGACAGAAGCAATAGCTCAGATAGTTGAAAAGGAGGGAAAAGTCGTTGATAAGTTAAAGAAGGCAAATTTAAGTTTTCTCCTGGAACTTCTGGAGAGTAAATCTACCTCCACAAGGAAAGCCGCTGCCTTTCTCTCAGGCAAGGTTAAATACAAAAAGGCAATCCCTTCCCTGGTTAAGTTTCTATTCGATGAAGACGAGGAGATTAGAGAAATGGGAATGAAAGCCTTAATTCTTATAGACCCGGGTCTTGGATATCTACCCTTGGAAAAGGATGAAGAGGTGAGGGAAATATTGGAATTGTTATTATACGATAATGACGAGGAAGTGCGAAACGCAGCAAACGAAGCATTAAAAAGGCTGATAAATGACTAAAACAGGAGTTAATTGATGTATCTTTCAAGAGAGGATTTTCAATCAATTCGAGAGCTGGTTAACAGGAAAACAGGTCTTTTTTTTGATGAAAAGAAAACTTACTTTGTGATCAATAGACTTTCGAAAAGAATGGAAGAGATAGGTTGTGATAATGTAAAAGATTACATCCGCATTTTAGGCTACGACCTGGAGGAATTCTCCAACTTCATAGACTCCCTCACCATAAACGAAACTTATTTTTTTCGGGATTATCCACAGCTAAGGATGTTTGCCGAGGAAATTCTACCCCTTGTTTGCGAGCAGAAAAGAAAGAAATATAATAAAACTTTAAGGATATGGAGCGCTGGTTGCTCCACCGGCGAAGAGCCTTATACCATTGCCATCATTCTCTTAGAGATGATTGAGAACCTTTACAGCTGGAGGGTGGAGATTTTGGGCACCGATATAAACCGCAAAGCTCTTAAAATGTGCAGAAAGGCGATCTATAACGAAAGGTCGCTAAAGGATGTTCCTCTCGAATACAGAGAAAAATATTTTATTCCTTCTCAAGAACAAGACCAGTATAAATATAAAATCAAGGATGAGATCAAAAAATATGTTAGATTTGAATATCTTAACCTCAATGATGGATTAAGACTGCAGAGGATAAAGAATGTGGACTTCATATTTTGTAGAAATGTCCTCATTTATTTTGATTCGAACTCCTGTAAAGAGATAATAAGTTCTTTCTATACCAGTCTTAACAAAGGAGGATACATCTTCTTAGGATCGAGCGAATCTATGTCTCGCATTAGTGCTGCCTTTAAGCTGGTTAGATTTAATAATGGACTGGCGTATATGAAGGAATAAGAAGGAAACTACAGTCTCCAGGGTTGCGTGAACCTTTTGAGGATAAGCCACGATGCTTCAATAGTGGAGAGTATAACCTGCGTAGGCTCTGAGCCTTTGCATAGCTAATTTATTAAAATAAATCAAGGAGGAAAGAGTAATTATGAAAAAGAGAATCCTCGTGGTGGATGATTCAGCAACTATAAGGACACTCCAGGGCTTTATACTGGAATCAGCAGGCTTTGAAGTAAAAACTGCATCTAATGGAATAGAGGCTTTGGAAAAAATATATAGAGAAGATTTTGACTTAATAGTAGCGGACATAAATATGCCCAAAATGGATGGATTAAAATTAATTAAGACTTTAAGAAAAGAGGATAACTACAAAGATCTTCCCATTATCATTGTAACCACCGAGGAAGAGGAGGAGGATAGAGAAAGGGGTCTCGCCGCCGGAGCAAATGTATACTTAGTCAAACCCACGGATCCTGAAAGGTTAGTAATGAATGTAAAGATGCTTTTAGATTAGGAGGGTAGATTGTAGCCTGAGTTGTGTCCAAACACAGAGTGGTAGCTACTATTTTAATGTTATGTAAATTCTCTCTATTTCATCCGGATCCCGATTAATTCTCCTGCAAATAAAGAATGAAATCTGATTATAGAATCTTAAGACTGTAACTATTTTATAAGGAGAAAGATGATGAATGAGTTTTTAGATGACCCTGCTATTTTAGAAGAGTTTATCAACGAGTCAAATGAATATCTTGAGTCCTTGGAGCCAAAATTACTTAAGCTTGAGAAGGAACCGAACAACCTGGAACTTTTGAATGATATATTTCGTAGCTTCCATTCTATAAAAGGAGCTTCTTCTTTTCTTAACTTAACACAGATAATTAAATTATCTCATAAACTGGAAAGTGTTCTGGATAGTTTACGTCGAGAGAGACTCAAAGTTACTTCGGAAATTATAGACCTTTTATTTAAAGGGATAGACATTTTGAAAGCTCTTTTTGGAGATTTAGCTAGTGGAGAAAAAGAAAAAGTAGAAAAGATAACTGGTAATTCTTTCAAAGAAGTAGATGAATTTATAAATAATATAGAGGAAAAGATTAAGAAGCCCCAAAAAGAAGAGAGCAAGGGGAAAACTTTCTTAATAAGAAATAAACCTACTGGAGAGGAAAAAGAAGTATTTTTAACTGCTACTGAACAACATCTTCGCAATATGGAAAATTGTTTAACTAAAATAAAAAGGGAAAATTTGAATCCTGAGCTTATTAATGCTCTTTTCCGTATAGTTCATAGTCTCAAAAGCTCAGCCGCCTATATGGGTTTTGAGAAAATTAAGAATCTGGCTAATGAAGAGGAAATCTTTTTAGATAAGATAAGAGAAGGGGTAATCAGTCCTTCTCAACAGTTATTCTCGTTGCTCAGATTATGTTATGAGAGTTTTGTTAAGTTAATAGATAACGTAAGGAGCGAAAGAAAAGAAGATTTTAATATTAATCCTCTCTTAAATAAAATTAAGGAGACTTACCAGACCGAGAAACCTCAAGAAATATTAACTTCTAAGAGTCCTTCTGCAAGAGAAAAAAAGAAACTGATAAAAAGAACAATTCGTGTGGAGGAGACTAAATTAGACCTCCTGCTGAATCTGGTAAGTGAGCTGGTGATTAATCGAAGTAGCTTTTTTACCATTAGCGAGAAATTAGAGAATAAATGCAGAGTTCCCGAAATTTCCAGAGAGTTAAAAAATACTACTCAGACCTTAAGAAGAATTACTACAGATCTGCAAGTTCTGGTTACAGATCTTCATATGCGTCCTATAAAAAACCTTTTTAATAAATTTTCTCGGTTAGTAAGAGACCTCTCTCAAGAGAGAGGTAAAAAAATTAATTTAAAAATTTCTGGAGAAGAAACAAAACTTGATAAAATGGTAATTGAGGAAATTACAGATCCTTTAATCCACTTAATTCGCAATGCTGTGGATCATGGAATAGAGACACCCCAGGAGCGAAGAAGACAAGGGAAAAATCCTGTAGGAACAATAATCCTTTCTGCCTCTCAGGAGGGTAATAATGTTACTATTAAAATTAAAGATGATGGTAGAGGAATAGACCCAGAAATAATCCGAAAGGTAGCTATAGAAAAAGGAATTATTGATAAAGATAAAGGAGACTCTTTAAGAAAAAAAGAAATTCTCGATTTAATCTTTTTACCTGGTTTTACTACAGCTAAAAAAGTAAGCGATATCTCCGGACGCGGTGTGGGAATGGATGTTGTAAAGAACAATATTAAAAAATTAAAAGGAGAGATAGAGATAGACACTCAAATAAATACAGGAACAACCTTTACTATTAGATTACCTCTTACCTTAGCTATTATAAATGCCCTTCTTGTAGAGGTAAGCGGGCAGGTATTTGCCTTACCTGTGAATTGCTTAGCAGAAACTGTAAAAGTTTCCTTAAAGGAGATAAAGAAAGTTTTGAAGAAACAGTTTTTAACCTTGAGAGGAGAAATTCTGGGATTAGTGAAACTATCCAAACTGTTCTCTATTCCTGAGGAATCTCAAAATAGTAAGCGAATTTATATAGCTGTCATTCAAGCTAACAGGGAAAGAATAGGGTTAATTGTAGATACTCTTCTTCGGCAGGAGGAAATTGTTATTAAACCTCTTGAAGGGTGTCTGTCCGATATCCAGGGTCTGGCGGGAGTAACTATCCTGGGAGATGGAAGAGTAATCCCTATTATAGATCCTCAAGGATTAATCTGGTTAGCAAAAAATAGTGGATTGAGAGACTTTAGATCAGGTAAAAATCTTTCTATCACTGGATAAATTAGCCTTCCCAGGTTGATTGGCACCAGGGCTTGAAAAGGAGACTTCTTTCTTATGAAAGAGGGAGAGAAAAAAACTATATTAGTTGCAGACGATGTAAAATTATTTCAGTTATTCCTTAAATACAGTTTGTCTGCGGGTAAATACAATTTGATCTTCACCGAAACAGGGGAAGGGGCATTAGATATAATAATGAAAAAAAATATAGATCTTTTAATTCTTGATATGGAACTTCCCGATATAAGTGGACTGGAAGTATTAAAAAGAATAAGAGATCTTACTAAAGATATGGAGAGTGTAGTGCAGTTAAAAGATTTACCTGTAATAATAGTGACTGCTTATCCTACAGGAAAGACAAAACATCAAGCAGAAAAGTTAGGAATATCTGCTTTTCTCCCCAAACCTATTAAAAAAAAAGAGATAAGAAGAATAGTGGAAAAATCTTTAGAAGAAAAGTTCCAAATATATTCTCAGAGAAAGTTGATCCTCTGTGTAGAGAGTGAGCCACGGGTTCAAAAATTTTATCAGAGAGTCCTTGGTACGGCTCATTGGGATATCATCTGCGCCTCCAACGGATTAGAAGCTCTGGAAATGGTAGAATATCAAAATCCAAATTTAATTCTTACAGAGCTAAACCTTCCTCAAATGAGCGGATGGGAATTTCTTGAGGCGTTAAAACAAGCAGAAAGAGATATTCCTGTGATAGTAGTAAGTAGCGTTACCGATAAAGAGAGTATCCAGAAAGCAAGAAAAATGGGGATAAAAGAATATTTGACTAAACCATTCCAATTAGGTAAATTAAAAAATGCAATTCAAGAAAGTCTGAAAAGCAAAGGAGAGGTTAAATGAAAGAGATAAAAATCTTAACTATTGATGATTCGGGAATAATGCGAAAAATAATAAAGGGTCATTTAGCAAAAATTGGCTATTCTAATGTAATAGAAGCTTCTAATGGGAAAGAAGGATTGAAGAAATTATCCGAAGAAAAGATTGACCTTATACTCTGCGATTGGAATATGCCCGAGATGAATGGACTACAATTTGTACAGAGAGTTAGAGAGGAAAAAAATTATGGGAATATTCGTATTATTATGTTAACTACCGTAACTACCCAGGATGAAGTATTAACTGCCCTAAAGGCAGGAGCAAATAGTTATATTACCAAGCCATTTAAACCAGAAAATTTGAAAGAGAAAATTGAAGAAGTATTTAAAGATTAATATTAGGACTCTTTTTTCCTACCTTTAAGGAAAAAAATTCCTCCCTATTTTCCACTCTTATCCTGTTTATTTTCCTGACAGTTTTGGCAATCGCAAGCCTCAGAGCTTGTGCTTAGAGACTTCCGTCTGCATTTGTGCACAACAGCCTTCTTTCTTTACACCGACCTTAAGACTTGCGGCTACCATATTTTCTTGCCATTTTTGGCAAAAATTTTGCACTGATATTAGGGTAAATTGGAGGTAAAAAAAATGAGAATAAATACTTTTTATAAAATAGGAATAATGTTATTAATAATACTCTTTTCTCAGAATAATATTGGCCTCGCGCAAGCCCCGGAACCTTATTCTCTCTTTACCACTCCCCGGGCAAGGAAAGTAGGAGATATAATTACAGTGATCATTTCCGAATCTTCTCTTGCTTCTCAAAGCGCCCAGACAAATATGGGTAAGAGTGGCACCACAGCAGGACAAATAAGTAGTTTTTTTGTAGAAACTCAAAAAATTACTCTTCCTGCCTGGGAATGGAATCATGGAAATGAGTATCAAGGAACGGGTTCTACTCAACAAAAAGGAATGATAGTGGCAAAGATCACTGCTCAAATAGTAGAAATACTTCCCAACGGAAACTTTCGTATCCAGGGAAAACGAACAATCAAAATTAATGAAGAAGAGCAAATTATTTCTATTGAAGGAGTCATTAGTCCATTAGATATAAATAGAAACAATACCGTGTATTCAACCTATATTGCTGATGCACAAATAAAATATGAAGGTAAAGGAGTTATTAAGGATAACCAAAGACCGGGAATCCTTTCTCGAATCCTTAGCTGGCTTCATATATTTTAGCTAAAGGCAGCTTTAAGTTTTATAACCACTCTTTTTCTATGAAAAATTTTAAATTCAGGGAGAATTTATATGAAGATGAAAAAAACTTTTATACTTATTTTAGCTTTGATATTTTTACTTCCTATATCTTTTGAAAGTATAGGGGAGGTAAAAGTTAGAATAAAAGATATTACTAAAATTCAGGGAATAGAAGAAACTCAATTATTTGGATACGGATTAGTGGTAGGTCTTAACGGAACAGGGGATAAAAAAGGAACTTCCTTTACCATTCAATCAATAAGCAATATGCTCCAGAGATTGGGAATTAGCGTGGATTCTCAACAACTTAAGCTAAAGAATGTAGCCGCTGTAATGGTTACCTGCACCCTTTCTCCTTTTAATAAAATAGGGAGTCACATAGATGTTACTGTCTCTTCTATAGGAGATGCTACCAGTCTTCAGGGAGGAACTTTGCTTTTTACTCCTTTGCAAACGATAGATGGAGAAGTGTATGTTGTAGCTCAGGGCCAAATTTCTATAGGTGGATTTAACATTTCAGGAGGAGGATTGGCGCAAAAAAACCATCCCACTGTGGGGCGGATACCAGGAGGAGGAATAGTAAAGAAAGAAATATCTCTAACTTTCTTAAACAAAGGAAATCTTTCCCTGGTTCTTTCTTACCCTGATTTTGTTACCGCTGAGCATATAGCAGAAGAGATAAACAAAACCTTTTCTAATAGTCTTGCTAAGGCACAAGATGCGGGAATAGTAAAAGTGGAGATTCCCGAAGAGTATAAAAAAGAAGGGGCTCTTGTAGACTTTATTTCTCAAATTGAAGAAATTTATGTAATCCCTGATACCAAAGCTAAAGTAGTAATTAATGAGAAAACAGGGACTATAGTAACAGGAAAAAATATAAAAATATCAAAGGTAGCTGTCTCTCACGGTAATCTTTTTGTAAGTATTAAAACCACACCCATTATTTCTCAACCTCCTCCTTTTTCAGAAGGAGAAACTGTAACTACCCAAAAAGAGGAGATAGAAGTGAAGGAAGAAAAAGGAAGAATGACTCTGGTAGAAGGAGCTACGGTAGAAGAATTAGTTCAGGCTCTTAACGCCTTGGGAGTAACTCCCCGGGACATAATTGCTATCTTTCAAGCCATAAAAGAGGCAGGAGCTCTTCAAGGGGAACTGGTAATAATATAAAGGTGTATGGTAAATGGCTCAAATAAATAACATCTCTCTTAATCCCTTTTCCCTGCGATGGGGAGAAAAAATAAAAGAGGATCTGGAAACAGTCTGCACTGAATTTGAGAGCATATTTTTAACATCTCTATTAAAAGAATTAGAAAAAACTTCTCTTCATTCTGATCTTTTAGGAGAAGGAATAGAGAGTGAAATTGTTAGAGGAATGTGGACTCAGGTTTTAGCTCAAAAAATAGCTGAAGGAGGAGGAATTGGCATAAAAGATATGCTTTATAAACAGTTATCTGATTCAAATTACCAAGTCAGGAAATGTTAAAAGTTTAATGGTATCCGCTACTCTTGACCGTTCAGGAAAAATTGGCCCTTTCCTTATTTTTAAGAGAGAGCAGGGTAAGCGCTCAAGGAGAAAAGGTGAACATTGTCCCCTTAATAGTCTTAAGGCTGGCATAAAGAAAGAAAAACTATTGTCTCATCTAGTTACAGGCTCTTGAGTCTCGCGGCTACCTGAAGGGAGAATATAAAACCTATAAGGAGAATATAAAAATGGAAGAAAAAATAAAAAATTTAATAAGGATATTGGAAAAAGAAGCAGATTTATATGAACAACTTCTTCGCTTCTGCAAGGAAGAGAAAACAGTGATAATAAAAGGAGACTTGAAAGCACTGGAAAAAATCGTTAAAAAGCAAGAAGATATCTTCCTCCAGCTACAGGTATGGGAAAAAGCAAGAGGCTTATTGATGAATTCTTTAAAAGAAATCCTTTCTCTCTCCAAGGAACTCACTCTTTCCAGGTTAATAAAGAAAGTAAATAGACCTTTTTCCTCGCAACTTAAGAAGATACAGAAAAAAATAATCTCTTTAATAAAGGATATAAAAGAAACTAACAAAACTAATATTTCTTTAATTACTTATTCCATAAAGTTTGTTGAAGATTGTTTTAACTTTCTGGCAGGGGTAGAAGAGGTGCCTGTTTATACTCCTGAGGGAAAAACCGACCGAAAAGAACAGAAGAGAAAATTATTAGACCAAAGAACATAAATTATTTGGTTTATTATCTCCCGCTTACCAGGACAAGGAGGTTTTTTTAATGGAGGCATTACGGTCCTTAGAGACGGCTATTCGGGCAATAAGAGCTCAAAGACAGGCTCTTCATACTATAGGGCATAATATTGCTAATGTTAATACTCCTGGATTTTCACGACAAAGAGCAGTTTTAGCCACTACTCTTCCTCAAGGTTCAATAGGAACAGGAGTAAAAGTAGAGACAATCCAGAAGATTAGAGATGCAGTAATAGATTTTTATATAAGAAAAGAAAATCCTACCTTAAATAGGTGGGATACTAAGAATAAAATCCTGGAAGAAATAGAGACTCTCTTCAACGAACCCTCCACTACAGGAATTAGCAATATTATGAATAGCTTCTGGGATAGCTGGCAAGATTTAGCTAATAATCCTGAAGATGGTGCTGCTCGAGCTAATGTCCGAGAACAGGCAAGAATTCTATGTGAGATTTTTAGAGGACTTTACGAATCCTTAGAAGATTATCAATCTAATATAGATAGAGAGGTAAAAGCAAATGTAGATGAGGTAAATAGTATTATTCAACAAATAGCCCACCTCAATGAAAAGATAGAAATAGTGGAATTGGGAGGAAGAGAAAAAGCAAATGACCTCAGAGATAGACGTGATCTTCTCCTTGACGATTTATCAAAGCTAATTAGTTTCTCTTACAAAGAGATGAGGGATGGAACAATAAGAGTTAATGTGTATGGACAGCTCCTCATAGACAAAGGGAAAGTAGCTGAACTCACCACTGAGCCAGGGGAAAGCGGATTTTTAGAAATTAAGTGGAAGGATAGTAGAGAGAGAGTAATCATTACTAATGGGAAACTAAAGGGACTTATAGAGGTTCGGGATGAGCTAATCCCTGAATTTTTAGAGAGTTTAGATAATTTATCTTCCTCCATAATGAATGAAGTAAATACTCTCCACCAAAAAGGAATGGGGCTTGACGGAACAAGCAAAATTGTAGGTTCAAAAAAGCTCACAGGAAATCTGGGAATAGATGGAAGTTTTGAGATTAATGGAGTTAGTATTAGTGTTTTCTCTACGGATACTCTGGATAATATTATCATTAAGATTAACAATATGACTGATGACCCTGCCACTCCCACCGGCGTTATGGCCAGTAGAGATGGTAACAGGTTAGTGCTTACGCCCGGGGGAGCTGACCCTCAAAATGTATGCATTACAGGAGATCCCGACAATATTATGCTGGAGAAATTAGGAATACTCAATAATTTCTTTAAAGGAAGTGGAGCCAAAGATATGTCACTGAGTGAGGCAATTGAAGAGAATTTAAATTATATCGCTACTTCTTTAAATGGTGCTCCCGGGGATAATAGCAATGCCTTAGCTATTGCCCAACTTAAGGAAAAATTAACTATGGAGGGGGGAGTTTCTACTTTTGGTGCTTATTATAATGGAATAATAGGAAAATTAGGTATTGAAGCAACAGAAGCCAATACTCTTAAGAAAAACCAGGAGCTTCTCCTTTCAGAATTAGAAAATAGGCGTCAAGGCATATCCGGAGTATCCTTAGATGAAGAATTAACCAACATTGTCTTATTTCAACAAGCTTACGAGGCGGCTGTTCATTTTTTAAGAACTATCAGCGATATGCTTGATACCCTCGTCGCTGCCATAATAGCCGGCTAATAAGGAGTTAAAAAATGCGCATTACAGAAACTATGTTAAATACTACCATTATAAAGAGTATTAACGAAAGTAAAGCTTATCTGGGAAAAATTCAGCAAATTCTCTCTACCGGTAAAATCATTAATAAACCCTCCGATAATCCTCTTCTCATTTCTCGAGCTTTAGATTTAAAAGGAAGATTAAGAAATATTGAACAGTATCAAAAAAATCTTAACTTAGCAAGTATCTGGATTAACTCTACCCTTCAAGCTTTCACGGGG
This sequence comes from Candidatus Aerophobota bacterium, assembly GCA_021158005.1. Classification (GTDB taxonomy): domain Bacteria; phylum Aerophobota; class Aerophobia; order Aerophobales; family JAGGVN01; genus JAGGVN01. The sequence continues at coordinate 19,408 of JAGGVN010000072.1, forward strand.
ATAGGAGAATTATTAAATAATGCCAAAATGATTGCTCTTAGAGAATCTAATGCTACTTCTACTCCTGATTCCCAGAGGATATCTGCAGAAGAAGTAGATAATTTAAAAAAAAAGCTTCTAAACATTGCTAATACGTATTCTGGAGGACGCTATATCTTTTCAGGAACAAAAACTCGTACTCCCTCATTTACTGAAACAGGAGCCTACCAGGGAGATGAAAGAGAGATAAATATACAAATAGGAGAAAGACAGACTATTACCATTAATGCTCCCGGAAACAAGGTATTTAAACAGGATAAGGATTTATTTAAAGTTTTATCAGATTTAAAAGATGCCTTGGAAAACAATGATACTCAAGGGATAAGTAAGCAAATTGATGAAATTGAAGCCTGTATGAAACAAATCCATCGTTGGGAAGGTGAATTTGGAGGAAAGGCACATTGGATAGAAATATTTGAAAATCGTTTGAAAGATCAAGAAATAGAAATAACTAAATTCCTTTCTAACACAGAGGATGCTGATATTACCAAGGTTTCAGTAGAGCTCCAATCTGCCAGTATGGCTTATCAGGCAGCTTTAGCCGCGGCCAGCAAAATCCTCCAGGCTACTATGCTCCAATTCTTCCAGTAAGTAAAATTAAAGTTTCTCACCTATCTGCCGATAATAATAATGAGACAAAAATAATGGCAGGGGAGGTGAGAAAAGGAAGGAAAAGTGCCAAATATTTTCCATTTACCTTAATTTTAATAAAAGATAAAAAAGGAGGATAAAGAAAAAATGAGAGTTGCACATAATATAACAGCCTTAAATGCCTGGAGAAATTTAAACCAGGTGAGTGGTCAATTAGGAAAAAGCGTAGAAAGACTTTCCAGTGGTTATAGAATCAATAAAGCTGGGGATGACCCGGCAGGCTTAGTTTTATCCGAGAATTTGAGAGCTCAAATTGTAGGTATGGATCAGGCATTAGCCAATACCCAGGATGGAATTTCCATGGTCCAGACTGCAGAAGGAGCCTTAACAGAGATACACAGCCTGCTGGATTCTATGCGGAGTTTAGCTCTGCATGCCGCTAATACAGCCTCAGTAACCC
>JAGGVN010000132.1 GCA_021158005.1 Candidatus Aerophobota bacterium
AAAAGTGCGTTTTAAAATTCACCACCTGCGCTTTAGCATGCACTCCCGCATCTGTCCTTCCCGCAGCTACTGTTTTTATCGGCTCGTTAAAGAGACGACGGAGACTCTCTTCTACTACTTCCTGAATAGTGAGAACCCCTGGTTGTCTTTGCCATCCGTGATACCGAGTTCCCTCATATTCTATAATTAATTTTATATTGCGCAGACTCACCGGTGATCTTTTAGTAATCTAAACTTATGAAATTTTTCTTCTTCTCTCTCGAAAATTAAACCAGCTTCACTTTACACATCAAAGCATTATCCCCTTTTCGATAACCTACTTTTATCACTCGCGTATATCCCCCGTTACGTTCCTTATACCGGGGAGCAATTGCACTGAAGAGTTTTCTCACTACCTTCTTCTCCCGAATAAATTTAAGAACATTCCTCCGATGAGAAAGAGAACCCTTCTTTGCCAGAGAAATCATCTTCTCTGCGAAACGAGCTGCTTCTTTTGCTCTGGCTTCAGTAGTAAGAATCTCCTCATAAAAAAGGAGAGAACTAACCAAATTAACGAGTAAAGCCTTAGAATGGTCTTTATCAGACCCAAGTTTTATTTCTCTTTTTTTATGCTTCATCTTTTTCTCTCTCTGGAGCCAATTTAAGATTATATTCAGCTAACTTCTCTTCTACTTTCTGGAGAGATTTTTTCCCAAATTTCTCTATTTCTAAAAGTTCATGGGGGCTTTTCTTCAATAAATCTCCTATTCTCTTTATCCCCGAATTTTTTAAGGCATTAAGAGGAGCAGCACTAATTTCTAACTTCTCAATTCCCTGTTTTAAAAAATCACCGGTTACCTCTTTTTTACCCTTCTCCTCTTTAGTAATAAGAATTTCCAGGTGTTCCTTTAATAATTCTGCCGCTCTCTTAAGTGCTTCCTCGGGTTTAATAGTCCCATCGGTGAAAATTTCCATAATAAGAGAATCAAAATCGGTTTTTCCTCTTAACCTGAAAGGATTTACCTGGTATTTTACTCTTTTAACCGGGGTAAAAATAGAATCAACAGGTATAGTCCCCAGAGGTTGATCGGCTTCCCTATTCTCCTTAGCTTCCACATATCCCTTCCCTTGAGCAAAAGTGAGCTCCATAGAAATTTGTGTATTCTCATCATTAAGAGTAGCAATATATAAATCAGGATTGACAATCTCTAATTCACTATCAATTTGAAAATGAGAAGCTTTTATCTTCAAAGGGCCTTTGAGATTCAGAAAAATTTTTTTCTTTTCAACAAAGAGCTTAGCTCTTACCTGCTTCAAATTTTGAATGATTTCTAAAACATCTTCTTTAACCCCGGGAATAGCATAAAACTCATGGGGAACTCCATCGATTTTCACCGAAGTGATAGCACTACCAGGAATAGAAGATAAAAGAATTCGACGAAGGGCATTCCCTATGGTTATACCCCATCCTTTCTCCAGAGGTTCTATGATAAACTTTCCGTAAACATTAGAGAGGGTTCCTTTTTCTACTTTAATTTCTTTTGGCTTTATTAACTCCTTCAATCCCTCCTCCTTCATTTTAAAATATAATGAAAAAAAGTTTCATTGAAAGTAGCAACTACCTCGAATAAAATGCTATGATTAATGGCAAAGAGATATCTTGTCTTACTTCTTCAGAAAGAGGAAGTCTTTTTACTTTCCCACTTAAAGAACCTCTATTTACCTCTAACCATTCTGGAACTACCCTTTTCTCGGAAATTTCTAAAATCTGTTTCATTACAGGAAGTTTCTTACTCTCCTTTCTTACCTCAATTACATCTCCCTCTTTTACCAAATAGGAAGGAATGTCTACTTTCCGACCATTAACTAAAAAATGCCCATGAACTACCAATTGACGAGCTTGAGAAAGAGAAAGGCTGAAACCTAAAAGAAACACAACTCGATCAAGCCTGCGCTCTAATAATGTCAATAACTCCTTTCCCCCTTTCTGATAGTATTTCTTTAACTCCTTCTCCGAAAGTCCATATATACATCGTAGTTTCTGCTTTTCTCTCAATTGTTGGCCATAAGTAGATAGCTTTTCCGCTCCCCGAAAAGTCCGCGAGACTCTTTTCTGGAAACTACACTTCTCTGTATAACATCTCTCTCCTTTAAGAAAGAGTTTTGTATTCAGCCGACGACACAATTTACACTTACTCGCTCTTATTTCCACTTTTTTTACCCCTTTCTTCCGGAAAAATCATCTCTTAATTTTTAACTCCCCATCTAAAAAAGATTTATCTTTATTACTAATATTGGTAATTATCAACCAAGAATTAAATCATACTTTTCTTTTTTTAGGAGGACGACATCCATTATGAGGAATAGGAGTAGCTTCTTTAATGGAAATCACCTTTAATCCAGATGCTTGCAGAGTTCTAATAGCTGTCTCCCGACCACTACCCGGACCCTTTACCACCACCCGAATTCTCTCTACTTGAAAATTATCCTTGGCTTTTCTCGCTATTTCTTCTGCTGTCTTCTGAGCAGCGAAAGGAGTTCCTTTTTTTGTCCCTTTAAAACCTACATGTCCTGCTGCTGACCAACAGAGCACCTCGCCCTTTAAATTAGTGATAGTAATAATGGTGTTATTAAAAGTTGAATGAATATAGGCTATTCCCTCTTCAACCTTCATTCTTTTTTTCTTTTTTCTTTCTTCTCTTTTTCTTTTAGCCATTCCTTACTCCTTCTCTTATTTTTCTTTTTTCTTCCGAAGTCCGATTCCTCTCCCGGGTCCTTTGCGCGTTCGGGCGTTACATCTCGTTCTCTGTCCTCTAACGGGGAGTCCCTTCTTATGTCTGATCCCTCGATAACAGTTAATTCTTATTAACCGGGAGATATTAGCACTAATTTCTCTCCTGAGTTCTCCTTCTATTTTATAATTATTCTCAATAACCTGACGTAATTTATTTACCTCTTCCTCAGTAAGATCCTTAACCCGTATCTCTGGATTTATCCCCACTTGAGAAAGAATACGAATAGCTAAAGGACGTCCAATCCCATAAATTCGAGTCAAACCTATTTTCACTTTTTTATGAGGAAAAAGTTCTACTCCTGCAATTCTTGCCATTAATAACTCTCCCCTTTTATATTTATAACCTCTTTCTCTATAAGAGTGCCAATTTAGTTATCAGTCTTCTACTTTCTGAATTTCAATTAAAACCGATACAATCTGATTAAAGATCATCCCTGACGTTGTTTATGCTTGGGATTTTCACAAATGACCCTTATTACTCCTTTCCTTTTAATTATCTTACACTTTCTACATATTTTTCTTACCGAGGATCTAACTTTCATTCCCTTTTCCTTCCCTATAAATAATTCTCCCCCGTGATAAATCATAAGGAGAAATCTCTAAACTGACCTTATCTCCGGGGAGTATCCTGATAAATCTCATTCGCATCTTTCCACAAACATGAGCTAAAACCTTATGCCCGGTAGATAATCTCACTTTAAAAGTAGCATTAGGCAACATTTCCTCTACAACTCCGCTCGTTCTAATCAATTTTTCTTTAGCCAATTCCCTCTTCCTTTAAAAGTAAAAGTATATCCTGAAAAATCTGCTCAGGAGACTTATTTCCCTGAATATGGCGCAAAATCCCCTTCTTCTCATAATAACTAATTAAAGGATAAGTATATTTTTTATACACCTCTATCCTCTTTAAAATGGTCTCAGGATTATCATCATCTCTGCGGAATAATTTAGTCCCACAAATATCACACTTTTGCTTCTTCTCTCTATAAATCTTACCACAAATTGGACAAATCAGACGACGACTAATCCGCTCAAATACTGTTTTCTCATCCACCTTTATATTTATCACCAAATCTATCCCATCCTCCAGCAATCTGTCTAATTTCTCTGCCTGAGTTAAATTTCGGGGGAAACCATCCAGGACAAAATCTCTCCCTCTTAATTTATTTTCCAAAAGGGTAAAAAGAAGAGGATCAGGCACCAATTCCCCCTTTTCCATAAAATTCCTCACTTTTTCTCCAAGAGGATTTTTTTCTTCTGCAGCTTTTCTCAAAATATCTCCTGTAGCGATGTGGACTAATCCAAACTTTTTCTTTAGCTTTTCTGCCTGCGTTCCTTTTCCTGCTGCGGGCGGACCTAATAAAACTAAACGCATATATTAGCTTCCTCTCCTTATAAATCCTTTATAATGGCGCATTAAAAGATGGGATTCTAACTGTTGAACAGTATCTAAAGCTACTCCTACTGCAATAAGAATAGAAGTTCCCCCAAAAGGAACACTATTATATAAAAATTTCTGATTAACTAAAGGCGGTAATATAGCAATAATGGCAAAGAAAATTGCCCCCACAAAAGTCACCCGGGTAAGGATAGCCGTAATATGAGCTACTGTAGGTTTTCCCGGGCGTAAACCGGGAACGAATCCTCCATATTTACGCATATTATCCGCCACCTGAACAGGATTAAAGACTACCGCCGTATAGAAAAAAGTAAAAAATATCACCGCCAAAGCATATAACACATAATAAAAAGCATTCCCCGGACTTAACCACCGAGCAACAGCTTGAGTAAAAGGATGAGGAATAAATTGAGCCAGAGTAGCTGGTAACATAAGTAGAGAAATGGCAAAGATTATTGCTATTACCCCTACTCCTCCTACTCGAATAGGAAGATAGGTACTCTGTCCTCCATATACCCTTCTTCCCACTACTCTTCGCGCATATCGAATAGGAATTCTTCTCTCTGCCTGATATATCACTACCACCGCTGCTATTATTAATATAGCCATCACGGCGAAAAAAAAGAGAGTAAAAGGAGTAAGTTGTCCTGTGCGCAATATCCTTACAATATTACCCATTACTGTAGGTAATTGGGCTATAATATTAATAAAAATAATTAAAGAAATACCATTACCTATGCCTCTCTCGGTAATCTTTTCCCCCAACCATACTACAAATATGGTCCCGGTAACTAAAGTTATCACTCCCGGGATAATAAAGAGTGCTCCCCGGGTAAATACAAAAGCCCCTTCATTCATACTTTGAACCATATATATTAAACCCAATCCTTGAATAACGGCGATGGGAATAGTAAAGTAACGCGTCCATTGATTAATTTTTTGTCTTCCTTCCTCCCCCTGCCGGGCTATCTCTTCCAGTCGAGGAATAGCTACAGTTAAAAGCTGGAAAATAATGGAAGCCATAATATAAGGCATTACTCCCAGAGAAAAGATAGACATCCTTCTAAGTGCTCCTCCGGCAAAGATATTCATCAATCCAAATGTCCCTGTTTGAAAGAGAGTACTTTGACTAAGAGCTTCTATATTTATGCCCGGGATAGGAATGTAGGCACCCACTCGATAAACTAAAAATATCCCCAATGTAAAGAGAATTCTCTTTCTAACTTCGGGAATCCGGAAAACATTTCTAAAATTTTCCCACATCATATCTCTTCTGCAACTCCCTTAGCTTTCTCTATCTTCTCCCGAGCTTTTTTTGAAAAAAAATGAGCCTTTACCTTTATAGGTTTATTAATCTCTCCTCGAGCAAGTATTTTAATCTTTCCTCTTCCTTTAACCAACCCAACCTCTCTTAAAAGCTCAGGAGTAATTTCTTCATCTTTTTCAAACCTATTTAAGCTCTCCAGATTTACTATTTTGTTCTTTTGCTTTAAAGGGTTAGCAAAACCTCTCTTGGGAACCCTCCTTACTAAAGGCATTTGCCCTCCCTCAAACCATGGAGAAACTTTACCCCGAGCTTTTTGTCCCTTATGTCCCCGAGTAGAAGTTTTTCCGTGTCCAGAGCCAGGACCACGACCCACCCTCTTTCGCTTCATTCTTTTCTCCTTCGCAATTCAAGAATTTCTTCGGGACTCCGAAGCATCTTTAAAGCTATCAGAGTAGCCTTAGCGGTATTAAGAGGATTATTGCTTCCCAGAGATTTAGTAAGAACATTTTCTATTCCTGCTAACTCTACTACTGCTCTCACTGTTGGTCCTGCTACCACACCTGTCCCCGGAGAAGCTGGTTTAAGAAGAACACAAGAAGCTCCAAATTTTGCCTGAACCTGATGAGGAATAGTGCCATCTTTAATAGGAATAGTAATTAAATTCTTTTCTGCTTTTCTTCGAGCTTTCTCTATTGCCCCTAAAAGCTCCTTAGCTTTCCCCAGGCTTAAACCCACTCTTCCCTTTCGATCTCCTATTACCACTAAAGCATTAAAACCTATTCTTCGTCCTCCTTTGACCACGGTAAAAACTCTTCTCACTCTTATTACCCTTTCCTCCATTTTAGGCTTTTGTTCTATTTCTTTCCTCACTTTTTTCTCCCCTGTTTTGCCAAATGCTAAAACTTTAAGCCTTGTTTTCTCATCCCTTCTGCGAGAGCTTTCACCCTTCCATGATAGGGATAAGAACCGCGGTCAAAAACCACTTGCTCTATACCCCTTTCCTTTGCTTCTTTTCCAATAATTTTTCCTATCTTTTCAGCTATTTCCACACTCTTAGCATTAGTACAAGTTTTCCCTTCTTTAAATTTTAAAGAGGAAATGCTTATCATTGTCTTGCCCTGGAGATCATCTATCAACTGGACATAAAGATATCGATTACTCTTATAGATAGAAACTCTCGGCCTATTTTTTGTTCCCCAGACTCTATTTCTTCTCTTCTTCATCCTTGTCCCTGCGCTCCTATAACTCTTTTTGTTGCCTTACGCTTCACTAATTCTCCTTTATACCTAATTCCTTTTCCTTTATAAGGTTCAGGTTTTTTCAAAGCTCTGATCTGGGCTGCGATTTCTCCTACTTTCTGTTTATCACAACCGGAAACTTTAATATTTCGGGAGCCTATCACTTCTACCTTTACTTCCTCAGGAAAAGAATATTTGAGGGGAGAAGAAAATCCCAGATTCAATATCAAATTCCTCCCTTCCAATTTAGCTGAGTAACCTAATCCTACTATCTCCAGCTCCTTTACAAATCCTTTATTTACTCCCTCCACCATATTATAAATAAGACTACGAAGAGTTCCATGCATCGCTTTACTATACTCATCATCTTTTAATCTCTTAACTAAAAGTTTTCTGTCCTCCAAAATTATCCGAAAAAAGGGAGGATATTCTCTCTCTAACTTTCCCCGCGGTCCTTTAACCTCAACCTTATTCTCATAAATATTTATTTCTACTCCTTCAGGAATAGAAATAGGCTTATCACCTATCCTTCCCATTTTTACACTCCCTTACCAGATATAACAGATTACTTCTCCACCTACTCCCAACTTACGGGCTTCCTCTCCGGTATAAATCCCCTTAGAGGTAGAAAGGATACAAATTCCAAGATTATTTAGCACCTTTGGTATCTCTTTTTTACCTACATATATACGTCTACTTGGTTTACTCACCTGCTCCAGATGAGTAATTACTCTCTTTCTACCATCTAAATATTTTAGATATACGGTAATAAAATTCTTTTTGCCCGACTTTCTCACTCTGTATCCTTTGATAAAACCTTCTCTCTCCATAATTCTCGCTATTGCTTCTTTCATCTTAGAACTCGGACACTCTACCTCGGGCTTAAAAACCATATTAGCATTTCTAATCCTTGTTAAAAAATCACTCACCGGATCGTTAAGCATTCTCTTCCTCTTATTAATTTTATCTTAGCTCTTGGTTCTCAGTCAAAATCATTTAGAATAACAAATCAAGGATATTACTCTCCACCCTAAAACTATTTCTTAATCACTCCAAATTACCAGCTTGCCTTCTTAATCCCCGGAATATGTCCCTCATGAGCAAGTTTACGAAAGCAAATTCTGCAAAAACCAAATTTTCTCATATATCCTCGGGGGCGTCCACAAATCTGGCATCTATTGTATGCACGCACTTTAAATTTTGGTTCCTTTTTAGCTTTTTCTATAAGAGCTTTTTTTGCCATATTCTCCATTCTCCTTAAAAGGCATTCCCAGAAGAGTAAGTAGCTCCTTAGCTTCCTCATCTTTTTTAGCAGTAGTAACTATAGTTACAGAAAGCCCCTCTACTTTTTTAACCTCTTTATATCCTACCTCCGGAAAAACTGACCTATCTTCTATCCCTAAAGTAAAATTACCCTGTCCATCAAATTGAGAAGGAGAAATACCCTGAAAGTCTCTAATTCTAGGAATAGCCAGATTAAATAATCTATCTAAAAATTCAAACATTCTTTCTCTTCTTAAAGTAACCTTACATCCTATAGGCATACCCTTCCGTAAATTAAAACTGGCTACAGATTTCTTTGCTCGGGTAATTATAGGCTGTTGACCTGTAATTAAAGAAAGATCTTTCCTGGCAATATCTATAGCTTTAGAATCTGTTTTAGCTGAACTTACCCCTACATTTATACAAACTTTCTCTATCTTAGGGACTTGCATAGGAGTTTTATAATTAAATTTCTTCATCATTAAAGGAATTACTTTTTCTTCATAAATTTTTCTTAATCTGCTCTTCATATTAAACCTTTTTTGACCTTTCGATCTTTATTTTGTCACCTGCAAGGCTAAAGACTATCATATTAATCGACTACTTCTTTACATTTCTTACAATATCTTAACTTTTCCCCTGTCTTTAAAATTCTCATTCCCACTCTTGTTTTTTTTCCGCATCGCGGACATATTAACATCACCTTACTCTGAAAAAGAGGAGCTTCTTTTTTAACTATTCCACTTTCCTGTCCTCTCCTTGTAGGCCTGATATGTCGGGTAACTATATTAACTCCTTCCACTACTACTTTTCCCTCAGCAGGTATCCTTTCAATTACCTTGCCTCTTTTCCCCTTATCCTTTCCAGAAAGAACTATTACCTCATCTCCTACTTTTATTTTCGCCATCCTTCCATTCTCCTACAAGACTTCTGGAGCCAAAGAAATTATCTTCATAAAATTTTTCTCTCGTAATTCCCGAGTTACCGGTCCAAAAATCCTTGTTCCTCGGGGATTACCGCTTGCATCAATCAACACCCCGGCATTCTCATCAAATCTAATATAAGAACCATCTTTTCTTCTTATCTCCTTCTTGGTACGAACCACTACTGCTCTCACTATATCCCCCTTCTTTATCCCTGTATTAGGAAGAACTCTTTTTACTACAGCTATTATTTGATCTCCTATCCGGGCGTAACGGCGTGATGATCCTCCCAGGGCCCTTATACATTTTATTTCCCTGGCTCCTGTATTATCAGCTACCACTAAACGAGTTTGTTCCTGAATCATTTTTTCCCTCTACTTATAATTTCCACTACTCGCCAGCGTTTCTCTTTGCTCAAAGGTCTGGTTTCCACTATTCTTACCCAATCTTGTTCTCGGCATCTGTTCTCTTCGTCGTGGGCCTTTACTTTCTTCCTTTTTTTCACCTTTTTTCCGTATAAAGGGTGAAGAGATTCGCGTTCAATACACACCACTACTGTCTTATCCATTTTATCACTAATTACTCTGCCAACCCTCTCTTTTTTTTTACTTTTCACTTTCCTCTCCTTCTCGTAGAAGCGTGTATATCCGAGCTATATCTTTTTTTAATTTCTGAATTCGAGAGAAATCCGTTAAACTTCCCCGTGCTTTTTCTGAATACAACTTAAATAACTCTTTCTTGAAATTCTTAAGATGCTGAAGAAGATCGCCTTTACCTAATTCTCTTAGTTCTTCTGTCTTCATAAAAGTATACACTCATCCTTGGAAGAAATAATTTTAGTTTTAATAGGGAGTTTATGAGAAGCCATAGAGAAAGCCTCTTTAGCCTCACTTTCTTTTACTCCTCCCAGCTCGAAGAGTATTCTCCCTCTTTGCACCGGTGCCACCCAGAAAGCAACCTCTCCCTTACCTTTACCCATTCGTGTATCCAGAGGTTTTTTGGTAATGGATTTATAAGGAAAAATTCTAATCCACACCTCTCCTCCTTCCCCAATATATCGAATTATACTCACTCTCGCTGCTTCTATCTGACGAGCAGTAATCCAAGAAGACTCCAGAGCTATTAAACCGTAATCTCCAAAATTTAATCTTGAGCCTCGAGAAGCAGTTCCTTTCAATCTGCCCCTCTGGCTTTTTCTATATTTAACTCTTTTTGGCTGTAATGGCACTCTTTTCCTCCTCTGTAGTTAACTTGGAGACCTCTCCTTTATATATCCATACTTTCACTCCTACACATCCATAGAGAGTATGAGCAGTAGCACTCGCATAATCAATATCTGCCCTTAAAGTATGCAAGGGAACCTTCCCCTCCATTATCCATTCTTTTCTGGCTATTTCTGCTCCTCCAATTCTTCCGGCACAGGCAATTTTTACTCCCTTCGCACCTAAACTCATTATCCGGGAAGCTGACTCTCTCATTACTCTCTTTATTCCCACTCTTTTCTCTATCTGAGAAGCTATTCTTTCTGCTACCAATTGAGCATCCAGCTCTGGCTGAGAAACCTCCTTTATATTTAAGAAAATATTGCTACTATTTATTAATTTTTCTAATTCTCTCTTTGCTTTCTCAATACTTTCCCCCTTCTTTCCAATAATAATCCCCGGACGTGCTGAAAAAACGGTTACCCAAATTTTATTAACTGCTCTTTCTATCAAAATTTTTGAAATACTTGCCCTTTTGAATCTTTCCTTCAAAAATTGTCTAATCTTTAAATCTTCGAGGAGGTATTGAGAATATTTCTTTTCCTCATACCATTTACTTTCCCAATCTTTTACTACCCCTATTCTTAAACCTTTTGGATTAACCTTCTGCCCCACTGCTCGTTAGCCTCCTTCTTCTAATAATTTGTAATTTTCAATTCGAATTTATTCTAACTCAACTTTCAAGAATTATGGTAATATGAGAAGTTCTTCGTCTGACTAAGTCTGCTCTTCCCCTTGCTCGTGGTCTTATTCTCTTTAAAGTTGGTCCCTTACCTACCAGAGCTTTAACACGAAGAGATTCGGGCGCCAAAGAGGAAGTATTCCGGGCGTTGGCTATCGCAGACTTCAGAACTTCTCTCACTTTTTCTCCCCCTTTTCCTCTCGTAAAAACTAAAATATCCATAGCTTCCTTTGCGTTTTTCCCCTGCACAAGATCAATTACCTTTTTTACCTTAAATGGAGAAATCCGCATATATTTTCCTGTTGCTCTGGCTTCTTCCATTTCGTTTACCTCAATACTTACTCATTTCAAATATTTACTTTAAGAACTTTTAAAGTGACCTTCTAGGTAATTATCCCTTCGGACAACGCCCTCTCTGCTACCTAAACTCTCTAAAATTTAATATTTTCTTACTATAAAACATTACTTAGGAGAAATAGTCCTCTTTCCTCGCGATCCATGGTGATCAAACTTGCGTGTGGGAGCAAACTCACCCAGCCTATGGCCCACCATCTCTTCCGTAATATATACATGATGAAAATCCTTTCCGTTATGCACCGCAAAGGTGTAGCCCACAAAATCGGGAATAATCATAGACCGACGAGACCATGTCTTTATAGGTTTCTTTTTACCTTCACTTTCTACTTTTTTAAATTTTCTTAACAAAGATTCATCTACATACGGACCTTTTTTAAGTGACCGTCCCATCGCTTACCCCTTAAATTATTTTTTTCTTCTTCGAATAATTAAAGAATCAGAAGGTTTCCCCTTTTTTCTGGTTTTTTCTCCCTTAATAGGTCTCCCCCAGGGAGTAACCGGCGGCCCTCCGAGATGACCCCGATCCTCTCCTCCACCATGAGGGTGGTCTACAGGATTCATAGCCACTCCACGAACTTTTGGACGCCGTCCCATCCATCTACTCCTTCCTGCCTTCCCCAGTTGAATATTTCTATGCTCAGTATTTCCTACCTGCCCTAAGGTAGCTTTACATTCTAAAGAAACCAGGCGAATTTCACTTGAAGGAAGTTTAATCTGGGCATACTTCCCTTCTTTGCTGAGAAGCTGGGCACTCACCCCTGCTGAGCGCACTAATTGCCCTCCTTTTCCCTTTCTGAGTTCAATATTGTAAATGAAACTTCCCTCAGGTATCTTTCCCAAAGGTAAGGCATTTCCGGGTTCTAAGGGAGAGTTCTCTCCAGAGATTACTCTATCTCCTACTTTTAACTTTGAAGGAGCAATAATATACCTTTTTTCTCCATCTATGTAGTGCAAAAGAGCAATTCTTGCTGAACGATTGGGATCATACTCTATGGAAGCCACTCGAGCAGGGATATTGTCTTTATCCCTTTTAAAATCTATTACTCGATATTTTCTTTTGCTTCCTCCTCCCCGATGCCTCACGCAAATTCTTCCCTGATTGTTCCTACCGGCTTTCTTCTTTAAACTAAGAAGAAGACTTCTCTCAGGCTTCTTTTTTGTTATCCCTGTGAAGTTACTATAACTCTGATGTCTTCTTCCGGGAGAAGTAGGTTTACAAATCTTTATATTAGTAGCCATTTTATATCTCTAACTCCGTAATAGTCTCTCCTTTTTTTAATTTCACTATAGCCCTTTTATAAGTGGGAGTCTTCCCCACTACCCGACCTCGCCATTTTCTCTTTTTTCCCCAAACTTTTAGAGTCCAAACTTCATCTACTTTTACCTTAAATAGATTTTCAACAGCGTTCCTTATCTGAATTTTATTGGCTTTTAAAGGAACTCTAAATACATATTTATTCTCTTTTTGCAAGAGGTATGTATTCTTCTCTGAAATTACAGGACTAAGAATAATATCCTGAGGATCTTCATACATCTTTTAGCCTCTCTTCAAGAATAGATAAAGAATCTTTAGTCAAGAATATATAAGAAGAAGAAATAACATCGTAAGCAGAGACCACCGAAGCCAAAGAAAGATTAACCTTTTTTAAATTAGAGGAAGATCTTATTATTTTTTCGTCCCATTGATTTATTATTAATAAACATTTTTTTTCTATAGAAAAAACTTCTAGAAACTTTACCATCTCTTTCGTCTTTCCTTCTTTAATTTCTAATTTGTCTAAAATGAAAAAACTGTTGTTCTTGAGTTTCTCCCTTAGACTCGACCTCAAGGCGAGCTTTTTTACTCTCTTAGAGAGACGATACTCAAACCGTCGGGGTTTAGGACCGAAAGCTACTCCTCCTCCTACCCAGATAGGTGAACGGATGCTCCCTGCTCGCGCCCTTCCTGTACCTTTCTGAGGCCAGGGTTTTCTTCCTCCTCCGCTTACTTCACCTCGCCTTTTAGTAGAAACTGTTCCCTGGCGCAAGTTCTTCTGATGCGCTAACTGGATCCGGTGAAGAAGGTCTCTTTTAATTTCCCCTTCAAATATATCTTTATTTAAATCGAGACTATCTACCTTTTCTCCCTGCATATTATAAATTGGCACTCTCATTGTATCTCTCTAAGCTTCTTCTATTAATAATAAACTTCCTTTACTCCCGGGAATACTTCCTTTAACTAAAAGAAGATTTTCCTCGGTATCTACGTCCATCACCATAAGATTCCGAATAGTAACCCTTTCTCTACCCATTCTTCCGGGCATTTCTTTCCCCTTAAAGACTCGCGAAGGGTCACTTGAAGCTCCAATAGAACCAGGACGACGATGCCATTGTTTTGCCCCGTGGGATGCAGGACCACCTCTAAAACCATGTCTTTTCACTACTCCCTGAAATCCTTTTCCCTTGGAAATACCTCTAATATTTACCAGATCACCTTTTTTGAAAATATTCACCTCTATCGTCTCTCCTACTGCAATTTTAGAAATATCTTCAAGCTTTATTTCTCTTAAATATCTCAAAGGAGGAATATTATTCTTCCGAAAATGTCCCTGCTCGGGCTTATTAAGTTTATTCTCCTCTATTTCTTCAAAGCCTATCTGGATAGCATTATACCCATCCCTCTCCTCTGTCTTCTTTTGAACTACCTTACATGGACCTGCCTGGATTACACTCACCGGCACAAGATTCTCTCCTTCAAAAATTTGAGTCATCTTTAACTTCTTTCCCAGGATAAATTTTTTCACAATTTCACCTCTATATGAACTCCCATAGGGAGATTTAATTCCATTAAAGCATCGACTGTCCGAGGATTAGATTCTATGATATCTATTAACCTCTTATGAACCCGTAGTTCAAATTGCTCTCGGGAATTCTTATCCACATGAGGTGACCGCAAAACTGTGAATCGAGAAATCTCTGTAGGTAAAGGGATAGGACCAGAAATTTTTGCGCCTGTTCTCTCAACAGTCTCCAAAATTCTTTTTACTGACTCATCCAATATCTTATGGTCATAAGCCTTTAAACGAATACGAATCTTTTTTTCAGGCATTATTTTTTCCTCTATTTAATAACCTTTTCTGTCAGCGGCGAAGGCAATTTCTCGTAATGAGAAAATTCTATATTAGGAACGGCTCTTCCCTTGGTCAACGAACGCAAAGCTGTTACATACCCAAATAATTCCGCTAAAGGAACATAAGCATATAAATAACTAAACCCTTTTTTTGTCTCCATTTCATAGATTTGTCCTCGCCGAGCAGTGATATCTCCTATTACATCTCCCACATAACTTTGAGGAGTTTTTATTCTTACTCTCATTATCGGCTCCAGAAGATAGGGTTCAGCGAGCTCGAAAGCTTTCCTGAAAGCAATAAAGGCAGCTGTTTTAAAAGCAATCTCTGAAGAATCCACG
The DNA here is from genome assembly GCA_021158005.1 of Candidatus Aerophobota bacterium. Lineage (GTDB taxonomy): Bacteria > Aerophobota > Aerophobia > Aerophobales > JAGGVN01 > JAGGVN01. Next base: position 14,613 of record JAGGVN010000132.1, read on the forward strand.
GGATGATAGGAACCCCCTATCAGGGTAACCTTGGTTCTCACTACAGGATATCCTCTAATTACTCCATTTCTCATTGCTTCTTCCACTCCACTTTTTATAGCCGGAATAAACTCCTTGGGAATAATTCCACCTTTAATTTTATCTACAAATAATTCTTCTTTTTCACTTGCAGGTTCTACCTCAAGCCATACATCCCCGTATTGTCCTTTTCCTCCGCTCTGACGAATATATTCTCCCCGGGCACGGGCTTTCTTTCCTGCAGCCTCTTTATAAGCTACCCGTGGTCTACCTACCCTTACCTCTACATTAAACTCTCGTTTCAGTCTCTCTATAATAATTTCCAGATGGAGATGACCCATTCCCCAGATTATCATCTGTCCTGTCTCTTTATCCTGAGAAAATCTAAAAGTAGGATCTTCCTCACTCAATTTACTCAAAGAAAAGACTAATTTATTTTCATCCGCCTTAGTTTTAGATTCAATAGCCACAGAGATAACGGGCTCAGCGAATTCCATTCCTTCAAAAATTATAGGATTTTCTTTATCACACAGAGAATCACCGGTACTTATATTTCTTGGTCCCAGAATTGCCCCTATTTCTCCAGCACGAAGTTTTTTCCTTTCTTTGCGATAATTAGCATGCATCTCCAGAATTCTCCCTACTCTCTCCTCTTGCTTCTTGGTAGCATTATAAACTGAGCAACCCACAACAATTTCCCCCGAATAAACTCTAATATAATTTAACTTTCCCACATAAGGATCGGTCACTATCTTGAAGGCCAATGCAGAAAAAGGAGCCTCAGGAGAAGGAGTTATTTTCTCTTTTACTCTATAAAGAGGATTCAATCCCTCAGCTGGAGGAATATCTACAGGAGAAGGAAGATAGTCTATAATAGCATCCAGCAAAAGACGAATTCCTTTGTTTTTTAAAGCACTTCCACAAAAAACAGGGACTATTCTATTAGTAAGGGTCATTCTTCTTATTCCCTTCTTTATTTCTTCTTCTTTTAAACTTCCTTTTTCTAAAAATTCTTCCAGGAGTTTTTCATCACTTTCTGAGGCCCTTTCCACCAAATTGTCATAAAAATGCAAAAATTTCTTCCTGAGATAAGGAGGAATTTCCTCTTCAAAAACAGGAGCATCTGGATGATCTCCTTTCCAGATTAAAGCTTTCTTCTTTATTAAATCTACTACTCCTCGAAAACTTCTCCCCTCTCCTATGGGGAGCTGAAGAGGAAGAGGAGCGATATTAAACTTTTCTTCCATCTCCTCTATAATTCCGTAAAAGTCAGCACCTGTCCTATCCAATTTATTTATAAAAGCTACCCGGGGGATATGATAACGATCAGCCTGGCGCCATACTGTCTCTGATTGTGGCTCTACTCCTTCTACTCCGCAAAAAATCACCACTACGCCATCTAATACTCTCAGAGCCCTCTCTACTTCCACAGTAAAGTCTACATGCCCGGGAGTATCGATAATATTAATATAATGATTTTTCCACATACAGGTAGTGGCTGCAGAAGTTATAGTAATTCCCCTCTCTTTTTCCTGGTCCATCCAGTCCATCACCGCTGTCCCTTCATCTACTTCCCCTACCTTGTGAATTTTGCCGGTATAATAAAGAATACACTCAGTAGTAGTAGTTTTACCTGCATCTATGTGAGCTACTATTCCAATATTTCTTATACTTCTCAAATACATCATTTTTCCTTCACCACCGATAATGAGCAAAAGCTCTATTAGCTTCTGCCATACGATGAGTATCCTCCCGTTTCTTTACCGCTAAACCCTCACCCTTAAAAGAGGCAATGATCTCTTCGGCTAATTTTTCTTTCATAGGTTTCCCTTTCCTCTGACGAGCAAAAGTAATTATCCACTTTAACGCTAACATTTCCTGCCTTTCAGGTCTTACCTCTGTGGGAACCTGATAAGTAGATCCTCCCACACGTCGAGAGCGAACCTCAAGAACCGGTTTAACATTCTCTAAAGCAGCAAGAAAAACCTCAAGAGGATTCTTCTTAACTCTTTTTTCGATAATTTCAAAACAGCCATAGCATATAGATTCTGCTTTGCTCTTTTTCCCATCCTTCATTACCATATTAATAAGCTTGGCTACTACCCGACTCTTATAAAGAGTATCAGGAGAAATTTCTCTTTTTTTAGCTATTCTTCGTCTGGCCACCGAAACCTCCTCATACTACCCTTCCATCTTTTTTCCATACTTAGAACGAGCCTGTTTTCTTCCTTCTACTCCTGCCGCATCTAAAGTCCCTCGAATAATATGATACTTAACTCCCGGAAGGTCTTTTACCCTCCCCCCTCTTACCAGAACAATAGAATGCTCCTGGAGATTATGACCCTCTCCAGGAATGTAAGCAGTCACTGTTTTCCCGTTAGATAATCTCACTCTGGCTACCTTTCTTAAAGCGGAATTAGGCTTCTTAGGAGTAAGAGTTCGAACGCTTATACAAACACCCTTTTTTTGGGGATGTCCTTCTAAAGCAGGACTCTTTTTCTTCTTCTTAATTTTTTTCCGACCTTTCTTTAATAATTGATTGATAGTAGGCATCTAAGCTCCTTATCCATAGAATCTATTTTATAAATACTTTTCTTATTTTGCCTATTCTTTCAGCTAAAAAACTGGGCATATTATTCATTCCCTTTTAGTAATTCTGTATCGATAGTGTATCTTGACTATTAAATCCTGTCCCTGCAGGAATTAATTTTCCTACAATTACATTCCCTTTTAAACTCTTTAATAAATCTATCTGTCCAGATATAGCCGCTTCAGTAAGAACCTGTTTTGTTCTTTGAAAAGAGGCAGCGGAAAGGAAACTCTTTTTATCCTCCTGGGCAGCTTTAGGTATAGCTAAAAGCACAGGATTTACTGTAGCCGGCCGACCTCCTTTCTCTCTTACTCTTTTATTAGTTTCTTCAAATTCTCCTCTGTCTATCTCTTCTCCTGGTAAATAATCTGTATCTCCCGGGTCTTCTACCTCTACCTTCCTCATCATCTGTCGCACAATTATTTCAAAATGCTTAATATTAATATTTGCTCCCTGAAGAAAATAAATTTCCTGAGCTTGATTAATTAAGTATTCTTCAGCTGCCCGCATACCTTTTATTCTTAAAAGAGTACGGGGACTTACATATCCATCAACTATTTTCTCTCCGGCTTTTATTATCTCATTTTCAGAAACTAAAGTTTCTTCCCCTACTTCATAAACAACCTCTTTATTGCCTTCTCCTTTAATCTTTACTAAAGACCGCCCTTTCTCCTTTTTAAGAGTCACCCTTCCCTCTATTTCGCTTATAAGAGCCTCTTCCCCTGAACGCTGGCGGATAACTCCCCGAGAAGATAAACTTTGCTTTCGAGGCTCAAATAATTTCGTTACTTGAGGAAGCCCTTGAGGAATATCTCCTCCTTTTTGAAATATTCCCCCTGTATGAAAAGTACGTAAGGTAAGTTGAGTTCCTGGTTCTCCAATAGATTGAGCTGCAATTACTCCCACTGCTTCTCCCAGACTGACCATCTTATGGGTAGAGAGATCCCATCCATAACACTTCTGACAAATTCCCCACTTGCTCTGACAGGTTAAAGGAGAACGAACTTTAACCTTCTCTATTCCTGCTTTCTCTATTTTTTCCGCTACTTCTTTTGTAATCTCTTTATTTGCCTCTACAATTACCTCACCTGTAGAAGAATCTACTACCGGAGAGGCAGTTACTCTTCCCACTATTCTTTTTCTGAGAGGTTCTATTACTTCTCCTTCGTGAATCAAAGGACCCATGAAAAATCCATCCAGAGTTCCACAATCCTTTTCGGTAATGATAACATCCTGAGCTACTGCCACCAGTTTTCGAGTAAGATATCCTGCATAAGCAGTTTTTAAGGCTGTATCTACCAACCCTTTTCTCCCTCCGGAGGTAGAGAAGAAATATTCTATAGCACTTAATCCTTCTTTAAAATTAGACCGAATAGGCTCTTCCGCAATTCTCCCTCTTAATCTTCCTCCAGGAATAGGATAAAAATACTGTCGAATAACTTCTGGAGAAATATTTAATCCTCTCTGAAATACTTCATCCCAGAGTCCTCGACGGTAAGTCTCTCTCACAGATCTTGCCATTAACCCTCTCATTCCTACTATTTGACAGAGCTGCTCCTTGGTTCCCCGAGCCCCTGATTTCCACATCATAAGAAGGGGATTGAAAGGATTTAAAGAAAGATAATGGGACACCTTATCTTCTATCAGTGTGATTGTTCTCATCCAAACATCGATAGTATCAATATATCTCTCTTCTTCACTCATTTTATTATCTTCTGCAAGGAGACGAAAACCTTCTACTTCATCCTCTGCCTCTTTAAGGAGTCTTTCTTTTTCCGGGACAGGGGGAATATCTGATATTGAGAGAGTCAGACTTGAGCGGGTAGCGAAGAAAAATCCTAACCTTTTTATCTCATCTAAAACCTTAACCGTAACAGCGTTACCAAACTTCTCCCAAACTTTACTTATAATTTCAGATAGAACATTCTTATCTACCTCCCGATTTTCAAATTCCATTCCTGGAGGGAGAATTTCATTAAAAATTACTCTCCCCGGTGTAGTTTCAATCCATTTACCATTCCATCTTATTTTTATCTTTTGATGAAGTCTCACCTTTCCCAATTCATAAGCCAGAGAAACTTCCTCTGGAGAAGAAAAGAATTTCTCCTCTTCCCCCTCATCCCTTTCCACAGTTAAGTAATAACAACCTACCGTAATATCTTCAGTAGGGGTAACTAAAGGATCTCCATTAGCAGGAGAAAGAAGGTTATTATCAGCTGACATCAAAAGACGAGCTTCAAGTTGCGCTTCATAAGATAAAGGAAGATGAACAGCCATAGTATCTCCGTCAAAATCAGCATTAAAAGCAGGACACACTAATGGATGAATTTGAATAGCACTACTCCTAATGAGAACAGGTTGAAATGCCTGTATCCCTAAACGATGCAAAGTAGGAGCACGATTAAGAAGAACAAAATGGTCTTTTACTATCCTTTCCAGGATTTCCCAAACAAAGGGAACTCCCTTTTCCACCATATCATTTGCTCCTTTAATAGTCTCTGCCTTACCACATCGCAGAATCTCTCTAATAACAAAAGGGCGAAAAAGCTCCAGAGCCATTACTTCAGGTAATCCACATTCGTAAATCTTGAGTTCAGGACCGGGAACAATAGCGGCTCTTCCTGAATAATCGACTCTCTTCCCCAATAAGTTTTGCCGGAATCTTCCTTCCTTCCCCTTAAGAACCTCACTTAAAGACTTAAGAGGTCTTCCTCCGGCACCCAATATAGGTTGGGGGAGCTTTTCATTCTCAAAGAGTGCATCCACTGACTGTTGAAGCATCTTCTTCTCATTCCGAATAATTATCTGAGGAGCATCTATCTCTAATAAATACTTGAGACGATTATTCCGATTGATAATGCGTCTATATAAATCATTCAAATCTGAATTAGCAAAAATTCCACTTTCGAGTTGAACCATAGGTCTAAAATCAGGTGGAATAACAGGGATAACCTTCAGAATCATCCATTCTGGTTTATTTCCAGATTTCAAAAAATTTTCCACGACTTCCAGACGTTTACACAATTTAATCCTTTTCCCCTGTGTTCTTTCTTGAAAAAGCTCTTCCCTCAAAGTCTGTTTCAATTTCTCAAGCTTTATCCCTTGCAAAATTTTTAAAATAGCTTCTGCTCCCATTTGTGCCTGGAAAGAACCTTCTCCATATTCCTCTACATACGCCTGATACTCTTCTTCATCGAGGAGTTGCATTTGTTTCAAAGGTAATTCCCCGGGATCGATTACTATATAATTTACAAAATAAATCACTTTCTCCAATTCTTCACTCTTAATACCTAATAAAAGAGGAAGATATTTATGAGTATACCAGATATGAGCTACAGGAGCAGCAAGAGAAATATGCCCCATTCTCTCCCTTCTAACCCTTGAAGAAGTAACTTCCACCCCGCATCGCTCACAGATAATTCCTTTATACTTCATCTTTCTATATTTTCCACAATAACATTCATAACTCTTAGTAGGTCCAAAAATTTGTTCGCAAAATAATCCGCCTCTTTCCGGTCTAAAAGTTCGATAATTAATAGTATCTGTTTTCCTCACCTCTCCATGGGACCACTTCAATATTTCCTCAGGAGATGCTAATCTTATTTTAATTCTGTTAATTTCATTCATTCTCCACAAATTCCTCACCTCCTTCATCTTCTTTTTCCATATCTTTAATGGTGAGTTTTTTCCCATCTTTCCAGAATTCTAAATTTAAACCTAAGGCTTGCAATTCTTTAACCAGGACTTTAAAAGATTCGGGAGTATGGGTAACCAAGAAATTCTCACCCTTTATTATTCGTTCATGAAGATTAGTCCTTGCCTGCAAATCATCTGACTTACTGGTGAGCATTTCCTGCAAGGTATAGGCAGCTCCATATCCTTCTAATGCCCACACTTCCATCTCTCCAAATCTTTGCCCTCCCTCTCGAGACCTTCCTCCTAAAGGTTGCTGAGTAACCAGAGCATACGGTCCTGTAGAACGAGCATGAATTTTTTCCTCAGCTAAATGGACCAGTTTCATCATATACATATAACCTACGGCTATCGGCGCAGAAAAAGGTTCACCTGTTCGACCATCATAAAGAGTAATCTTTCCGGACTCGGGAAGAGAAGCCTTTTTTAAAAGTCTGGTTATCTGTTCCTCTTTAGGCCCTTCAAAAACAGGAGTAATTATTTCTACTCCTAATGTTTTAGCTACCCATCCTAAATGAGTCTCTAAAACCTGCCCTACATTCATTCGGGAAGGGACCCCAAGAGGATTTAATAGAACCTCTACAGGAGTACCATCAGGAAGATAAGGCATATCCTCTTCCGGAAGTATTTTCCCTACTACTCCTTTATTACCATGACGACCACACATTTTATCTCCTACTCTAACTTTTCGGCGAATGGCTACATAAACTTTTACTCTTTTTTTTACATTGGGAGGGAGAATATCGTTATTTTCCTGAGAGAATACTCTCACTTCAATTACTTTTCCTTCAATCCCATGAGGAACTCTTAAAGAATTATCCTTAACTTTCTGAACTTTTTCTCCAAAAATACTCCGTAAAAGTCTCTCTTCGGGAGTAAGTTTTATCTCTACCTGAGGAGTCACTTTCCCCACCAGAATATCTCCTGCTTTTACCTCTGCTCCTATCCGAATAATTCCTCTCTCGTCCAAATTCTTCAGGGCAGACTCCTCTATATTAGGAATATCAGCGGTTATCTCCTCTATTCCCGATTTGAGTTCTTTAGCTTCTACCTGGAATTCTTCAATATGAATAGAAGTAAAGAAATCTTCTTTTATCAATTTCTCGCTAATTAAAATTGCGTCCTGAAAATTATATCCTTCCCACGGCATAAAGGCTATAAGAACATTTCTTCCCAGAGCTAATTCTCCGTTATGAATAGCAGGACCATCGGCTATAAAATCTCCCTCTTTCACCTCTTCCCCTTTCTCAACCAAAACTCTCTGATTTATACAGGTGCGTTGATTAGAACGCTGAAATTTCGCCAACTTATATTCATCTATACCTTCATTGGTCTCTATCTCGATTCGAGAGGCATCAGCAAAAATAACTTTTCCTCCTCTTTTTGCTCTTACTGCCCTTAAGGAATCAATAGCTATCTTTCTTTCCATCCCTGTCTTAACCAGAGGAACCTCCGGATTCTCTAAAGGAACAGCCTGACGTTGCATATTTGAACCCATAAGTGCCCGATTAGCTGCATCATTTTCTAAAAAAGGAATCAAGGAAGTAGTAATACTAACAATTTGCTTAGGAGATATATCCACAAAATCTACTTTCTCTCGAGGGACAGTAACAATTTCTCCTCCAAATCTGACTCTTATCTCCGGCGCGATAAACCTCCCTTTGCTATCTATAGCGTCGGTACTGGCAATATAATAATTATCTTCCTCCCGAGCATCAAGATATACAATCTCCTCAGTCACCCTTCCTTTATCTACTCTCCTGTAAGGAGTTTCCAAAAAACCAAATTCATTTATATGAGCATAAGTAGCTAAGGAGACGAGTAAACCAATATTTTGCCCTTCCGGAGTCTCTATGGGGCAAATTCGTCCATAATAAGTATAGTGGACATCTCTTACTTCTTCTTTTGCTTGCACCCGAGATAACCCCCCCGGTCCTAAAGAAGATAATCTCCGCTTATGGGTCAATTCCGCTAAAGGATTAGTCTGATCTAAATACTGAGAAAGAGAACCTGTATTAAAGAAGCTATCTATAATTCCTTTTACTACTCGGGTAACTATTAGAGAACGAGGAGTCATAGTAGCCGGATCCTGAATACTCATCCGTTGTTGAATTATCTTTGAAAGATAAGTCAATCCTATTCGAAATTGCTCAATCAATAAATCTCCCACCCTTCTCACTCTCTTATAAGCGAGATGGTCCGAACTTCTCATTTCTATTTGCTCTCTATTTAACGCAAATAAATATTTTACAACTCCTATAATATCTTCCAACTCGAGAGTCCCTTTTCTCAAATCAATGTTAAGACCTAATTCTTTATTAAGTTGAAATCTTCCTGTTTTTCCTATATTATATCTACGAGGATCCTGAAAAGTTTTCTTAAATACATCTTCTGTGGATTCGAAAACAAGGGGTCGTCCTGGCCTGAGCTTTTGATAAAGCTTAAGAAAGGCATCTTCCTTAGAATTAGCTTCATCAGCCTCAAAACTTCTTTCCAGAATTTTTCTATCTTCAGGATGAGAAAATTCTTTAAGAACTCTTTCCGGTGTCCCGCCAAAAGCTCTCAAAAATAGAGTAACGAGAAATCTTTTCCCTCTATTCACTCGCATATATAAAAAACCTTCCCTTACTTCAAACTCTAACCAACTTCCTTTTTCCGGAATAATGCTTACTTTAAAAGAAATTTCACCTCCTGTAGAGACATCCTCTTTGTAAATAATCCCCGGAGCACGTTGAAGTTGATTCACAATTACTCTTTCAGCCCCATTAATAATAAAACTTCCTTCATCAGTAATCATAGGTAAATCTTCAAAATAAACTTCATTCTCCTTTATTTCTCCTGTTTCTCTATTATGCAAACGGAGTTTAACATACAAAGGAAGAGAGTAAGTAAGTTCCTCTCTATAGCACTCTTCTATATTATGTCGGGGTTTAGAAAAACGATATTCTACAAATTCCAAAACTAATTTTCCATTATAACTCTCCACCGGAAATATCTCTTTAAATACCCCTTGTAATCCCTCGTCTTTTCTTTCTTTCGGAGGAACATCTTTTTGTAAAAACTCCTCAAAAGAGGCAAGCTGCATCCCTATAAGATTAGGGATTTCCAGAACAGGCTTAAACTTTGTAAAATCTATTACCCTTTTTATCTTTTCCATTACTTCCCTCTTTTACTTTATTTCTATCTTAGCTCCTGCTGCCTCCAGAGTTTTTTTAATTTCCAGAGCTTCCTCTTTACTTACTTTCTGTTTTATAGGTTGAGGAGCTTTCTCTACTAAATCCTTAGCTTCCTTCAATCCCAGAGTAGTAAGCTTTCTTACTTCCTTAATTACCTGAATCTTTTTATTTCCTATCTCTGCTAAGATGACATCGAACTCTGTCTTCTCCTCTTTAGCTTTTTCAGGAGCAACAGGACCTTGCACCACTCCTTGAGGAACCGCTGCCTGGACTCCAAACCTATCCTCTAATGCCTTTACCAGCTCTGATAGCTCTAAAACATTCATCTCTTCAATAGCTTTTATAATATTCTCTTTCTTATCTATATTTTGCTTTACTTCTTCCTTAGTCTTTTGGACCACCTTAGATTTTTCTTCATTCATAGATAAACCTCCCTCTTTTTTCGATAAGATTACTTTCAGTAGAGAAATGAACTCTCCCAAAGGAGCTCTAAGAACACTTACCAGCCCCCTTATTGGTAGAGACATAGCCCCCATAAGCTGAGTTAATAAGACTCTCCTTGAAGGTAATTCTCCTAACTTTTTTATCTCATCCTCTTTTAATATCCTCTTCTCAAGAGCTCCTCCTTTAATACTTAAATAAGGATGATTTTGAAGAAAATCTTTAATTACTTTTGCCGAAGAAACAGGATCCTCCTTTACAAAAATTATCCCCGTTGGTCCAGAGAAGAATTTTTCCATTTTTCCCCAATCTGTCCCTTTAACAGAAAGATGAGCAAAAGTGTTTTTAACTACGACTAAATTTGCCTTCGCTTCTCTTAACCTCCTGCGAAATTCGGTAAGCTCAATAGCTTTAAGTCTATCATAATTTATTATAAAGATAGCTTTACTCTTCTTTATATTTTCCTTCAACTCTTTAACTTTTCTAATTTTATTTTCTAAACTCATTCCCAAAACCCCTCAGAAAGTTATCTCCCAAAAATGAGAGAAATATTATAATCTTTAGACCAAAAAATTCTCAAGGTCCTGGTCTCGCAAATTTACCTTTATTCCTGGCCCCATTGTAGAGGAAAAATGGACTCCCCGGATATAACTACCTTTTACGGTAGAGGGTTTATTTTCGATTAAAGATTTCAATAAAGTTTTAAAATTTTCCAATAAAAACTTTTCTGAAAAACTGACTCTTCCTATAGAGGCGTGGACTACTCCACCCGCATCACTTCTATAATCAATTTTCCCCTTTTTTAGCTGCTCCACAACAAGAGCAGGATCATCAGTAACTGTGCCTACTTTGGGAGAGGGCATTAGACCCCGTGGCCCCAGAATTCGCCCTAATTTCGCTACCATTCTCATCATTTGAGGGGTAGAAACTACCGCGTCGAAATCTAACCATCCTTCTTCGATTCTCTTCGCTATCTCCTCTCCTCCTACATACTCTGCCCCTCTTTTCCGGGCCTCCTCAGCTTTCTCTCCCGCCGCAAAAACTACAACTCTTACTTTCCTTCCCAACCCATAGGGAAGAATTACCGTTCCTCTTACTCGTTCTCCTCTTTTTTTTGAATCTACATTTAAAGCAATAGCCACCTCTACAGACTCCTCAAACTTACAATTAGAAGTCTCTTTAACTAACTTTAGTGCTTCCAGAGGAGTATATTCTTTTCTTCTCCCTATCTTCTCTCTTATCAAAAGATATCTTTTTCCTCTCTTCCTCATAGCTATTCTACCTCCAGTCCCATATTCTTAGCCGTGCCTTCTACCATCTTTATCGCCTTTTCCAGGTCATCTGTGTTTAAATCTTTAAGCTTAATTTGCGCTATTTTCCTTAGTTCCTCTCGTTTTATCCTGCCTACCTTTCTTTTATTAGGTTCTCCTGAACCTTTTTCAATCCCCGCTGATTTTTTAATTAAAAAAACTGTAGGAGGTGTCTTTAACCTGAAAGTAAAAGACCTATCTTTGTAAACAGTAATCACCACCGGAATCAGCGCCCCCTCCTGCCCCTTGGTTTTCTCATTAAACGCCTTGCAAAAATTCATTATATTAACGCCATGCTGACCCAAAGCAGGTCCCACTGGAGGAGCGGGGTTGGCTTTACCAGCCATAATTTGAAGCTTAATATAAGCTTTAACTTCTTTCTGAGGCATTAGAGTTTCTCCACATCTACATATTCTAATTCCATAGGGGTTTCTCTACCAAATATAGAAACTAAGACTTTCAGTCTCTGTTGATGAGGATTTACCTCGATTACTTCTCCTTGAAAATTCGCAAAAGGACCTCTTATTATACGAATATTTTCCCCTATTTCAAAACTCACGCCTGCCCGAGGTTTTTTCTCCAGAACCCCTATACGATACTCAATGTTATTTATCTCTTTCTCGTCTAAAGGGACGGGTTGGTTATGAGGCCCTACAAATCCCGTGATTCCAGGTGTTCCATTGATAACATACTTGCTCTCATCGGTTAAATCTGCTTGAATTAATATATACCCAGGGAAAAATTTTCTTCTATAAATTTTTCTCTTTCCATTTCTTACCTCAGCTACTTTTTCTTTGGGAATAAGTATTCGCGTAATTTTATCTTTCATCCCAAAAGATTCGATTCTCTGTTCAAGATTTGCCTTTACTTTCTCTTCTTGCCCTGCATATATATGGAGAGCATACCACTTTTTTCCGTTCTTTTTTTCACTCATTTTTCAAAAAATACTCCACCTCTTCTAAAAACTTCGTAGAAATTCAAGAGAAAAGAAATTAAAATTCTCCTACCTCATCCCAATCGGAGAAAAAATTTTATAATCTGAAAGATACCTATATCCATCCCTCCGATTAGTAGACCAAAAAGAACAATTACTACCAACACTATTAGTGTAGATCTCATAACTTCTGCTCTTGAGGGCCAAGTAATCTTCTTTATTTCTCCCTTTACTGCTCTTAAAAAGTTTGTTACTTTATTCGCCATTAAACCTATCTTTCTTATTTAGCTAAAATTAGCTCCTGATTTCTACTGATAGTTTTCAATTTAACTATGTTAGAAATTACTACTTACTCTCGTTATGTTTCTCAAATAACTTCCTTACTTCAACCAACTTAAGAACCCCCAAAATGAGTTTCTTCCTCTGGCAGGTCCGGCAGGACTCGAACCCGCAACCACCGGATTTGGAATCCGGTGCTCTAACCAATTGAGCTACGGACCTATTTTTCTTTATGAAGAGTATGTTTTTTGCAAAATTTGCAATATTTTTTCAAAGAAAGAGAAGGATTCTTCTTATTTCGGGTAGTGACATAATTCCTCCTCTTACACTCACTACAAACAAGATTAACCAACACTTGAACCATTTTTCTTATTCCACTATTTTACTCACCACTCCTGCTCCCACAGTATGGCCACCCTCTCTTATAGCAAATCTCAATCCTTCTTCCATCGCTACAGGAATGATAAGGTTTACTCTTAATCTCAGATTATCACCCGGCATAACCATTTCTACTCCCTCGGGTAAGTTAATATCTCCGGTCACATCAGTAGTTCGGAAATAAAATTGAGGCCGATATCCCTCAAAGAAAGGAGTATGTCGTCCGCCTTCTTCCTTGGTCAAAATATATGTCTCTGCCTCAAATTTGGTATGAGGAGTAATACTTTTAGGAGCAGCTAAAACCTGGCCTCTTTCCACTTCATCCTTTTCAATTCCTCGCAGAAGCACACCAATATTGTCTCCTGCCTGTGCTTCATCCAAAGTTTTCCGGAACATTTCTACTCCTGTAGCCACTGTTTTCTTTATTTCCTTAGACATTCCTACTATTTCCACAGGATCGCCTACTTTTATTTTTCCTCTCTCCACCCTTCCTGTAACTACTGTTCCCCTTCCCGTAATAGAGAAAATATCCTCAATGGCTAACAAGAAGGGCTTATCTACTTCCCTTTTAGGAACGGGAATATAATCATCAATAGCTTTTAATAACTTAATTATGGGTGAACATTTTGGACAATCTTCTTTTCCGCAACCACAATTTAAACATTCCAGAGCTGAACCAGCAATCACAGGGACTTCATCTCCAGGAAATTCATATTTAGAAAGAAGTTCTCGAACCTCCAGCTCAACCAATTCTAATAGCTCTTTATCTTCTACCTGATCAACCTTGTTTAAGAAAACCACAATCGCCGGAACATTTACCTGACGAGCCAGGAGAATATGCTCTCTTGTCTGAGGCATAACACTATCAGCTGCTGAAACTACCAGCACGGCTCCATCCATCTGCGCTGCTCCTGTAATCATATTTTTGATATAATCTGCGTGGCCTGGACAATCTATATGAGCATAGTGCCTCTTTTCTGTTTCATATTCAGCATGGTAAATAGCAATAGTTAAACCTCTTTCTTTCTCCTCGGGAGCATTATCAATTTCATCCACATCTTTAGCCTCAGCTAAATTCTTTTTGGAAAGAACCTTAGTAATAGCGGCTGTAAGAGTAGTTTTGCCATGATCAACATGTCCGATAGTTCCGATATTAATATGAGGCTTTGTTCGCAAAAATTTTTTCCGAGCCATCTTTTTCCTCCTTTTTAATTTAAAGAAAGCCCACGACCGGGTTTGAACCGGTGACCTCATCCTTACCAAGGATGCGCTCTACCTCTGAGCTACATGGGCAAGAAAGATATGGGGAGGGATGGATTCGAACCACCGTAGGCAACGCCAACGGGTTTACAGCCCGCCCCATTTGGCCACTCTGGCACCTCCCCCTTACCTCAGTGAAAGATATTCTCTACTATTGACTGGCTACAAGGATAAAAACACACATAAAAAGGCTCTACGCCTCCCAACTGTCAGATTCCTTGGCTTATATCACGCACGGGCTAAAGTTTCACTACTTCTGGATATTCCATAAGCAAATTATAAAACCACACTTATAAAATCAAATATTAAGTAAATTCCCCACATTAAAAGGAGAATTCCTATAACAAAAGGGATAGCTTTAAGACTTTTTATTCGAAAACCTAACCAAGTTAAAAACGAGCCCAAAGCTAATATTCCTGCAATTATAAGTATTCCCTGGGTAATTATACTCATTTTACTACCTTTTTTCTTCCAATTTTGCCTGGGCTGCTGCCAGACGAGCAATAGGCACTCTATAAGGAGAACAACTTACATAATCCATCCCCACTCGATGGCAGAATTTAACTGAAGAAGGTTCACCTCCATGTTCTCCGCAGATACCCACCTCTAAATCTTTCTTCACCCTTCGTCCTCTCTGTGTTCCTATCTTTACAAGTTCTCCAACCCCTTCCTGATCAAGCACCTGAAAGGGGTCTTCCCTAAGAATTTTTCTTTCGGTATATAAGGGAATAAATTTACCCTCTGCATCATCTCGACTAAAACCAAAAGTAGTCTGAGTTAAATCATTAGTACCAAAAGAGAAGAAATCCGCCTCTTGAGCAATCTTATCAGCACATAAAGCTGCCCGGGGAAGCTCTATCATTGTCCCTATTTTATACTCAAAGGTAACTTTTTCCCTTTTCATTATTTCCTCTGCTATCTTTATTATCCGCTCTCGAAGAATAGACAATTCTTCTTTAGTAGCCACCAGAGGAATCATAATCTCTGGATAAACCTTCTTCCCTTCCTTAATTAACTCTGTGGCAGCTTCAAAGACAGCTTTTACCTGCATATCGTAAATTTCCGGAAAAGTAATCCCTAATCTACATCCTCGATGTCCTAACATAGGATTCATCTCCCGTAAATCTACCACTCGACGCAAAATCTTCTCTTTCTCCTCTATTTCTTTTTCTTTAGCTTTTTCAAAACGTAATTTATTTATCTCTAAGAGTAAATCTTCATACTTAGGCAAAAATTCGTGTAAAGGGGGATCGAGTAAACGGATAATAACCGGGAAACCCTCCATCTCTCCAAAAATCTTTTTAAAATCCTCCTTTTGCATAGGTTCCAACTTCTTTACCGCTTCTCTCCTCTCTTCTAAATTCTTAGCCATAATCATCTTTTGAACAAAAGGGAGTCTGTCTTCTCCAAAAAACATATGTTCAGTGCGGCAAAGACCTATTCCTTCGGCTCCCATTTGACGAGCCACTCTCGCATCCTTGGGAGTATCTGCATTGGCCCTCACTCCCATAGTTCTTATCCCATCTGCCCATCTCATAAGTTCTTCAAAACTCCCACTTAACTGAGGCTCAATAGTGGGAACTTTACCTTTCATTACCCTTCCGGTGCTTCCATCCAGAGTAATAAAATCACCTTCTCTAAGAATAAGTCCCTTTACTATAAGTCTTTTATTCTTTTCCTCTACCTTAATTTCTTCGCAACCAGCTACACAACACTTACCCATTCCTCTGGCTACCACAGCAGCATGGCTGGTCATCCCCCCACGAGAAGTAAGAATAGCTTGAGCAACTGCCATTCCGTGTATATCCTCTGGAGAAGTCTCCTGACGAACAAGAATCACTTTCTTTCCATCATTAGCCAATTCTACAGCTCTGTCTGGAGTAAAAACAATTATTCCTGTCGCCGCCCCCGGAGAAGCAGGAAGTCCTCTAGCTAAAACCTCAACTCTCGCTCGAGGATCAATACGGCGATGGAGTAACTGGTCTAATTGTGCTGGTTCTATGCGCATTAAAGCTTCTTCCCGAGTTATCAATCCCTCCTTAACCATATCGCAAGCTATCTTTACCGCTGCCTGAGCGGTTCTTTTGCCCGTGCGTGTTTGAAGAAAATAGAGTTTGCCCTTCTCTATAGTGAATTCAAAATCTTGAACATCTCTATAATGTCTTTCTAATCTTTGAGTAATTTCCGATAACTCCTCATAAACCTCAGGCATTTCTTTTTTTAATTCAAACAAAGGTTTAGGAGTCCTTATGCCTGCTACTACATCTTCTCCCTGAGCATTAAGTAAATATTCACCGTAAAGAGTCTTCTCTCCAGTTGAGGGATTTCGAGTAAACCCTACACCGGTACCAGAATCATTCCCCATATTCCCAAAAACCATAGTTTGAACATTAACTGCTGTGCCCCAATCATCTGAGATTTTATGAATCCTTCGATAATTAATAGCTCTTTTGTTATTCCAGGAAGCAAAAACAGCATCTCTTGCCATATTTAATTGTTCATAAGGGTCTTCTGGAAATTCTCTATGTTTTTCCTTTTTTATTAATATTTTAAACTCTTCCAGTAATTCCTCAAGATCTTTTACTTCCAGATCCACATCATCCTTAACACCCTTCTCTTTTTTCTTTTCTTCTATTATTTCTTCAAACTTTCTTCCGTCTATTCCTAAAACTACATTCCCAAACATTTGAATAAGCCGGCGATAGGCATCATAAGCAAAACGTTCATTCTCTGTCTGTTTAATTAATCCTTTCACTGTTATTTCATTAAGACCTATATTAAGCACAGTATCCATCATTCCGGGCATAGAAATTCTTGCTCCCGAACGCACAGAAACTAATAGAGGATTTTCGGGATTACCAAATTTTTTTCCCGTCTCCTTCTCCACCCTATTTAAATTTTCTTCAATCTCCTCCATTAACCCTTCGGGGTATTTTCTCATCTTTGTATAATAGACACAAACTTCTGTACTGATAGTAAAACCCGGAGGTACAGGAATCCCAAGGTTAGCCATTTCTGCTAAATTAGCTCCCTTGCCTCCTAAGATATCTCTCATTTTAGCTGAGCCTTCAGCCTTATTTTTCGCAAAAAAATATACATACCTTCCCATTTTCTTTTTCTCCTAAATTTTTTACCTTTTGTTATATTCTTATCTTATTATTCTTTTTTGTCAACTCCTTCTAAAAGCGCAAAATATATTATATCACATCTTAATTTTAAGTCAAGGATGGTGTTAAATCTATCAAAAAGCCATTTATTCTTCTTCATAATCTAAAAGATAACTCTCATTATTCGGTTATAGCAATAAAAACTAACTCAAAATGAGGAACTCACCCCTTTAAAGGTTTTCACTCCAGGGTGGTAATAAATCTTCCTCGGGATCTCATTCCCATCTCCATTATAACTCTAACTCGAAGGTCTTAATCTGGTAAGGGGAAAAAGCTGACTCTATCATATTTTCTTTTACTTTTTCTATTTTTCTTTTCCCTCTTCCTAGAAAATCTGTTTCTTCTACTTCTTTTAATTCTTTAAAAAATTCTATCTTAGCTTTGCATTCTTTTCCCTCGGCTTCATATAATCTCATTAAAATTCCATTTTCTACTCTTCTTAGACCTGATAAAACAATATTCGAAGGTTGTAATTTGATAAAACTTTTCTCTAAAGGGAGCCTTTCCTTAATAGAGTTTAACTCTAAACTTATAAGAGGGCTATTAAATTCCCATCCTCTCTTTGTAAAAGAGGAGAAAGATCTTTTGCTATAAGGAACAATAGAATAGTTAAAGGTGTGGAATATTCCTTCCTCGAATGCTCCCTTTGAAGGCCCTTTATATTCCATAGCTACTGATCTCATTAAAGAAAGCATCATTACTCCCTCAGTTACATTGTTTCCAGGTAGTCCTTGATTTAAAAGACATATACCCCTCTCTTCATTTCCATAAGCTATCCAATTTTGAGCAGGGAATTCCCCTTCTTCTCTTTCTATACTTCCGAAGGGAATCCCATGATATATTTTACCATTTCTAATAGAAGTAGGAAAACATACCCTTATTCGATAATGCTTTCCTGATGGTAAAATTTTGGTCTTAAAATCAATTCTATTTAATTCGCTATAAAGATAAATATATTGAATAAATTTAACTTTTACCTCCCAAAAAGAGAGTATTCCCTCAACCTTGATAGTTACTCTAACTGGCCCTTTTTCTATAATCTCTACTTTATTGGGCCCATCCTTAGAATGAACGAAAAATCCGATCCTTCTCTTTCCACTTTTCGAAAACTTTGGCTTATCAGGCAGAGGATCTTTTATATTATCCTGAGCTCGCCCCCAACTATGACTATCTACTAAAGGACCTTCGTATAATAACCAGAGATCTCCGTTATCATCTTGCATCACCAGATCATTAAAAAATGCTCGTCCTTGATCTACATATTCAAAATTGTTTTCTTTAGAAATTAAGCTATTGATTACTCCGTTATTACCTAACTTAATTTTATAAAACTTATTTTCTATTTGATTATCTTTAATTTTAAAAGTATTGGAGGGGTTATTTTTTCTATAATTTAAGCTAAATATCTTATAACCAAAAGAAGGGATAGAAGAAGTAAAGATTAAAAATGAAGAATTATCCTCTTTAATCTCTTGAGAATTTATTAAATTTCCCTCCTCATCTTGAATTTGTAAATTCCCCCCTTTTATTTTTACAAGATCTTTTCT
Source organism: Candidatus Aerophobota bacterium (assembly GCA_021158005.1). Lineage (GTDB taxonomy): Bacteria > Aerophobota > Aerophobia > Aerophobales > JAGGVN01 > JAGGVN01. The sequence continues at coordinate 33,406 of JAGGVN010000132.1, forward strand.
CTCCCAGGATAAAGGATTAAAAATCATAATCTTTGAAGTTTCTTTCTTGCCTTGGATTTTATCTTTCAAAAAATTAAGATTTTTCTGAAAAACCTTATTTAGAATTTCATCTACTTCTTTATATCCATTTAAAACCTCCTCGTATGCAGAGTCTACAATAGTTCCACTAATACTATCGTGAAATTGGTAAAAAAGCAGTTTCTTCCATGCTCTCTCTAAATCCTTAAAAGGATAAAAATTACTAAAAAGTGAAGTCAAAGTAGAAATTTTTTCTAAAGTAAGAATCTTATTCTCTAAGAATCTATTTTTTTGTTTTATCTCAATTCTATTACTATAACAACCTTGAAAAACAGGATTAAGCTCTCCTTTAAAAATCTCTAATTTTGGATTTTCCTTTAATAAATCTGTAAAATATTTTGAAGGAGTAGAAAAGATTATTTCCTCCTTATTTAACTTATTCCAATTTTTAACTCGCTTGCAAGAGAATCGGGAAGGTCTAACAAAATCTCCACCATTACCTAATAATAATTTTGAAGATGGAGAATGTTTTTTTAGCTCTTCAATTACTCTTCTCAATTTTATGAAGTCTTTTTCTTCATCTGGAGAAAAATGGCCAATTCCTCCATATCCATAAATTGGCCAACAAGCTAAAATTTTTGTGTTATCTAATCCTTGCCACCAAAATTCACTTTTTCTATTTGGGTTGTCTATTCCTCTATCAAAGATAAAATAAATGTAGCCACATCCCTTCAGAATTTGAGGCATTTGAGCATTGTGACCAAAAGAATCAGCCATCCAGGCAGTTTTACTTTCTATCCCTAAATATCTTTTTGTCCATCTTTTGCCAAAATAAAATTGTTGAATAAGGGATTCTCCACAAGGTATATTAGTATCACAAATAGAGTAAGCATTTGAGCGCATTTCTAATCTTCCTTCTTGAGCAAATCTTTTTATCTTTTCTCTATAATCAGGGGATCTTTCCCAAAATTCTTCTAAAAGTGCAATATGTTCAGTAACATAACAATATTCAGGATATTCTCCCAAAATATTTAATCCTTCTTTCAGATTAGAAAGATGCAACGGGAGATATTCTTTATAAGACTTTAGATATTGTAGATCAGAATGAGTATTAGGTATTAAATATACTTTAAATTTTCCCATAATATTCTCCTTCCCTCATCTATCCCCCTTTTTTCGTCTTTCCTTTTTTCACTTTCAACCCGGTTTTTTGTGAATTTGGGTTGAGAATTATCTCTCCAAAATAGGAGAGCCGAGTCGCTCAAACCCCGGGACTTTCCCCTCTTAGATAAATCCCCATCTTCTCTTTTAATGAATTTATAATCTTTTCCTGAATTTTATTTACTTCTTCGTCTTTCAAAGTTCTATCCGCTGCTCGAAAAATGAGAGAACAAGTAAGACTTTTATAACCTGAAGGGATAGGTTTTCCCTGATAAAGATCAAAAAATTCCACCTTTTCCAGCTCTTCTCCTTCTTCAAAAATAAGTTTTTTTATTTCTTCGGTAAGAATTTCCTTCTTGACAAAAAGAGATAAATCACGACGAATAAAAGGAAACTTTGGCAAAGCTTTCACTCTCTTCTTTGAGTTATAGAAAGAAAAAAGATTAGAAAGATTGAATTCTAATAAGTAAAGATAAGGAGGGAGCTGAAATCTTTCGGCAACCTTTTTGTGAATTCTACCTAATAATCCCAGAGTAACATCGTTCTTCTTAATTGTTGCTCCCTCGTTTAAAGAAAGATAAGGATATTCACCGAAAGAAAAATCTACCCCCTCTATCCCCAACTCTTTTAATAAAACTTCACCTATTCCTTTAAGAGAAAAAAAGTCAAACTCTTTTTCTACCACCAAGCTACTTAAAGAAATTTTTTCATATAAGATATCTTTCTTTTTATTAAATATATTCCCCATCTCAAAAATTCTTAGTTCCTCTATTCCCTGATTTAAATTCCCAAAAGCGATTTTCAATAAATGGGGGAAAAGATGGGTACTTAAGAGATTTTGCCGAGTAGAAACCGGGTTTTTTAACCTGACACTTTCACTTAAGGATAGATTTGCTTTTTTAAAAATTTCCTCCTCCTCTAAGCTTATCCCTATTACCTCATAAAAACCTAAACCTCTCAAGATTTCCCTTATTTTCTCTCTTACTTCTTCTTTAAAATCCTCACAGGATGTCTCCTTTCCTAAAGAAGGAAGAGTTACAGGAATCTTATCGTACCCATAAAATCTAACTATTTCTTCAATAAGATCTATTTCTCTCTCAATATCTTTCCGAAATGAAGGAACGGAAATCTTCCATTTATCTTCTCTATCCTTTACTTCTACTTCGAATTGAAGATTGTGAAAAATTCTCTTTATCCGAGACTTAGAGATTCTTTTCCCTATAATTTTATTAACCTTTGAAGGGCGAAAAAAAACCCACCTTTTTTTGGGAGGTAATTTCCCCTTTTCCATTATTTTCCCTGCCACTTTTCCTCCCGCTATCTTCTGAAGAAGAAAAATAGCTCTTTTTAAAGCTTCTTTAGCTATCCAGGCGTCCACTCCTCTCTCAAATCTATAAGAAGCTTCTGTGGTAATACCCATCTTTTGAGAAGTCTTTCGAACGGACACAGGATTAAAAAATGCTGACTCTATGAGAATATTTCTGGTATAATCCTGAATTTGAGTATCTCTTCCTCCAATAATTCCTGCTAAAGCAATAGCTCTTTTCTCATCAGCGATAACTAACATATCTTTACTCAGTCTCCTCTCTACTCCATCCAAGGTAATTAAAATCTCCCCTTCCTCAGCCCTGCGCACTATCACCTTTCCTCCTGATAAAGAAGAGTAATCAAACGGATGTAAAGGCTGACCCATTTCCCACAATACATAATTGGTAATATCCACAACATTATTAATAGGCTTTCCTCCCCAAATCTGGATCTTTTTTTGTAACCATAAAGGAGAAGGAGCCACCTTCACATCTTTTATTAAACAAGCGCTGTAATAAGAACACAGATCTAAATCTATTATCTTTATTTGAAAAAGACTCTTTTCCTCTAATTTTCCTATATCATTACAGGGAAGATGTAAACTCTTCCCTGTTAAAGCTGATATTTCTCTGGCTATTCCTACCAAAGACAGACAATCTCCCCGATTAGAGGTTATCTCTAAATCAAATATCACATCTTCTTCAAATACATCTCTATTTTTTACCTCAAACCCGAGAGTATTCAATCTTTCAGCCAACTCTTCAGGAGAAAAAGGAAAATCTACTATTCTCTTCAGACTATTATAAGAAATCTTCATTTTAAATCTTCTCCTCTTATTAAATCTAAAATCTCTCTGGGCCGGCCTCTAAAATTTAAACCAGAGATAATAACATTAGTGTCCAGCATCACTTTAGGCTTTTCTTTTCTCTTCTCTATATTCATGGACAATCCGATCTACATCTTCTTCCTTAATCCCTTTCTGTTTTGCTTTCATCTCCCCATATTGGTAAATCTCTTTCCATTCTTGCTCTTCAACATATCGCCTCAGAGCCTCCCTTATTAATTCGCTCCTTGTCCTTCCCTCTTTTTTCATAAGCTCTTTTATCTTCTTTGCCATCTCAGGGGGTAAAGATAAACTTATAGTTTTTGTTGTTCTTCCCATAGTTATAGCTCTTTTAATACTTAGTGAATTTAAACATAGCAATATATCAAAGATTCGTCAAGAGTTTTGGAAATTTGGCTATAATGATACTGAACACTTTTCAATACTTTCCTATATTATTAAATTTTCTTTTTCCTCATTTCGGAGGTCTCATTAAGGTAGCGTATGTAATGCTCCTTCAGGGGAATGTCCTTAAGTAAAAAATATAGGTATAATTTCCTTATATAAAAGACTTTCAACAGCTAATAGAACATCCTACCCACACCGTAACAGATGGATAGAGTTATATTTGACAATTTTAGAAAGAATAATATCATATAAATTGGATAACCGATGGGTTTTCTCAAGTTCAATAGAGGAATGAATTTCTTAGGGCAAGAAAAGACTGGGAAAAGGTCTTTCTACGGTAGCCTAAAATAGTTGACTTTTAAAGAAAAAGAGTATATATTATAAATTATAAACAGAAGATTTAGAGACTGAGAAAGAGTAGAGCCGGAGTGGCGGAATTGGTAGACGCAGTGGACTTAAAATCCACTGAGTAATTAAAAACTCGTGCCGGTTCAAGTCCGGCCTCCGGCATAAGGAGTTAATCTAAAAATAGCGGGGTGGAGCAGTCAGGTAGCTCGTCGGGCTCATAACCCGGAGGTCGTCGGTTCGAATCCGACCCCCGCAACCAAATGGCGGTGTAGCTCAGCTGGTTAGAGCACACGGCTCATACCCGTGGAGTCCGGAGTTCGAATCTCCGCACCGCCACTCAGAGCGCTTAATTCAGACTTCTTCAATTTTCAAAATTGCGCCTCATCTTTACTTAAAGTTAGAACGGCGTCTTTCCTTATAACGGGTAACAGTAAAACGATATATTTTAAGCTGGTCAAAGGGGAGACCGTAAAGGCCGGCTTTTTGTTGAGCAATTCTTAGCTGAGTCTCCACGGTATCCACTCCTTCTAAATCGGGTAAGAGTAATCCTTTTTGCCATCCTTTACTTACAATCACTCCATATTTTCGTGGATCCAAATCATCAAGAGAATTAACCAATTCCGGTTCGCTAAGAATATCCACAGAGATTTCTATTTCTTTTAACTCCTCCTCTCTCACTGGAGGGAAACGAGGGTCCTGAGTAGCTGCGCTAATAGCATTTTTTATAATCTCCTCTCCAATATTTTTCTGAGTAGGAAGATAGGTTCCAATACAACCTCTTAACTCTCCTCTTTTATGTAAAGAAACAAATACCCCTGCTCTTCTACAAAACTCTGGAGGGACCTTATCAGGAAGAGAAGGAACTCTTCTTTTTCTTAAAAATTCTTTCAATGTCCATCGAGCTAAATAAACAGGGAAACTTTCTTTTTTCATTTTCCGAGAATAAAACCTTCTTTAAGATGATATCCTTTTATAAAATCATAGCCATTAATATGTCTTCGATTGGGTAGCTGAACCTCTTTAATCAGTAGAAATCCATTCCCTCCTTTTACTAAAAAACCCTCTTCTTTCTTTATCTTAACAATCTCGCCCGGATAATTTTCTCCCTTTTTCTCTTCTTCCCATAACTCTGTCCGCCAGATTTTCATCTTCTCTTTTTTCCCTCTTAAGGAAATAAGGGTAAAAGCACCCGGGGAAGGGTTCAATCCTCTTACGAGGTTATGTATTTCTCTACAGGGTTTATTCCAATCAATTTTACCATCACTCTTCTTTATTTTAGGAGCATAACTTACCTGCTTCTCATTCTGAGTTAAAAATTCAACTTCCCTCTTTTTTAACATTTCTACTCCTTTTTCTATAAGGTCTGCTCCCATGAAGGATAACTTTTCTTCTAAGGTTCCGGCAGTATCATTGAGAGTAATAGGAACCTTTCTCTGAAGAATTATCTCACCTTTATCTATCTCTTTTTCCATCTTTTGAAGAGTTATTCCGGTATATTTCTCTCCTTTAATTATAGCCCAGGGAATAGGAGCAGGACCTCTATAGCGGGGAAGAAGAGAAAAATGGAGATTTATACAACAAATTTTGGGAATTGATAAAATCTTCTCACTCAAAATTTGCCCAAATCCTACTACCACTATTAAATCAGGAGCCATTCTTTCTATCCGGGAAATAAAGGAAGGAGAATTTACTTTTTCTGGTTGATAAACAGGAATTCCTTTTTCTCTGGCTAATTTCTTCACTGGAGGAGATATTAACTTTCTCCTCCTTCCCTGGGGGCGATCTGGTGAGGTAACTACTCCTACTAATTTCTCCCTCTCCAATAACCTCCTCAAAACAGGGAGAGCATATCCGGGTGTTCCCATAAAAAGAATACGCATTCTCTTTAAAAATACCCCCACCCTTTAAGGACGAAAGAAAAACTTTTGAGTTTTTTAGTTCTAAAAGGGGAACCTTCTCAGAAGAGAATCGTCTCTCTCTTAGCTGAAGTCGGGTTCCCTCCAGAAAGGTGTTAGCTCAAAGTTCTTCTCTCCTTGAAAGGGTGGGTAGATTAGTAATTTTTGATTCTCTCTAACTTCCACATTTTCCTTCTCTGTCTTCTAATGGCTTTAAGTCTTTTTTTTCTCTTTCTTTCTGTAGGTTTTTCGTATTCTTGATGCCTTTTAATCTCTGAAGTTAAGCCCGATTGTTGGCACTCTATTTTAAAACGCTTTAGAGCTTGAGAAAAAGAATCATAATCATTCACTCTAATCGTAACCAATATAATACACCCCCCCTCTTTTTATCTTTACTCTATTAAATTTAAAAAATAAGTCAAGAGGAATCTGAGGGCTTTTCTCCTCAACGATTTTAGACCTCTTTCTCTAAAAATAGACAAGGGCTTCGCTCACCCGGAAAATTCCTTCACTATAGATATAAACTTACAAAAATCTAAAACTTCCCTGATAATTAAGAAAATAGTTAATTTCTCTCTGCTTTCCTTTTACTCAAATTCAGTCTTCCTGATTCATCAATATTAATAACTTTAACTTTGATCTCTTCTCCCACTTTTACTACATCGGAAACATTCTTCACAAATCCATTACTTAGCTCTGAAATATGGACTAATCCTTCTTTCCCTGGCATAATCTCCACAAACGCTCCAAAATTAGTTATTCGTTTTACTTTCCCTAAATAAATCTCCCCTACTTTTGGTTCTTTAATTATTCCCTTTATCATCTCCAAAGCTCTCTTTGCTTTATTCTCATCCGTGGAAGAAATAGTTATCCTCCCTTCTGTATCATCAATGTCAATATTCACTCCTGTCTCTTTTATTATCTTTTTTATAACCCTTCCTCCCGGACCAATAATTTCCCCTATCTTATCAAGAGAGACAAGAGAAGTAATAATACGAGGAGCGTAATTTGAAATACTACTTCGCGGTCTTTTTATTACTTTTTCCATCTCATTTATTATGAGATTCCGGGCTATTTTCGCTTTCCTAAAAGCTTCTCTTAAAATTCCTGTATCAATTTCCGAAATTTTAATATCTAACTGAAGAGCGGTTACAGCTTCTCTGGTGCCAGCAATTTTGAAATCCATATCTCCAAGATGATCCTCTAATCCCTGGATATCGGTTAAAATAATTATTTTATCTCCCTCTTTAATTAATCCCATTCCCACTCCGGCTACAGGTTCAGAGATAGGAACACCTGCATCCATCAAACATAAACTTCCCCCACAAACAGACGCCATAGAAGAGGAACCATTAGACTCTAAAATGTCCGAAACTAAACGAATAGTATAAGGAAAAGTTTCAGCATTAGGTAAAACAGGGAGAAGGGCTCTTTCCGCCAAAAACCCATGGCCAATCTCTCTTCTGGCCGGGCCTGTTAAACGCCTTATCTCCCCTGTAGAAAAAGGAAGAAAGTTATAATGAAACATAAATCTCTTAGAAATTTCTTCTTTTTGCAATCCATCAATTATTTGTTCATCAGCGGATGTCCCTAATGTAGTTACCACTAAAGCTTGAGTTTCTCCCCGCGTGAATAACCCCGAACCGTGAACTCTTGAAAGTATTCCTACTTCACAACTAATAGGTCGAATTTCATCTAGTCTTCGCCCGTCCCACCTTTTTTTCTCCTGAATAATCAATTCCCTCATTCTCTTCTTTTTTTCCTCATTTATCATACTTAAAAGGTCAAATTCTCCTTCCGGGAACTCAGCCAAAAATTTCTCCTTAACTTCTTTTTCTAATTCATCCATATAGGCATCTTTCTCTTCTTTACTCCAGGAACTCTTAATACTCTTCATCTTATCACTAATATAATCTTTTACCTTTTTCTCTAAATTTTTATCTATCTTGGACTCAGAGAGAAAAATTTTCTGTTCTTTTTTCTCTGTAGAAGAGAGAAATTCCTCTTCTATCTTTACTATCTCTTTAATATAAGAATGTGCTCTTTGCAAAGCCTCCAGAATAACCTCTTCCCCAATCTTATTTGCTCCTCCTTCTACCATTATTAAACCTTCTTTAGTGCCCGCTACTACCAGATTTAATTCGCTCTCTTCCAGTTCTTCATCAGAAGGATTAAAAAGGAATTTATCCTGTTTCTTCCCTATTCTTACTCCTCCAATATTCTTTGCAAAAGGTAATCCTGCAAGCGATAAAACCAACGAAGCCCCGATAATAGATAGAATAACTGGTTGATTTGAATGACTTGCAGATAAAACAGTAGCTATTATTTGAACTTCATTTCTAAAATTTTTAGGAAAGAGAGGACGAACAGACCTATCTATTAATCTACTGGCCAATATCTCTTCATCAGAAGGTTTTCCCTCTCTTTTAAAAAATCCTCCAGGAATTTTTCCCACCGCATAAGCTTTTTCCCTGTAATCCACAATCAGAGGAATAAAATCAATCTCTTCCCGGGTAAAAGAAGAGACTACAGCGGTTACCAGGACCACTGTCTCTCCATACTGCACAAGCACTGCTCCATCGCTCTTTCGCGCAAGCTTTCCCTCTTCCAAAACTAAAATTTTTCCTTCTATTTCTTTCTCTAACCTCATTTTGCTCCATTCCTTTTATGGCTTTGGAGATACTCCACCATTTTCTTATATCTCTCTTCATCCTTATCTTGAAGATACTTCAGAAGTTTTCTTCTTTGAGCTACGAGTTTCAGAAGTCCTCTCTTAGAG
>JAGGVN010000045.1 GCA_021158005.1 Candidatus Aerophobota bacterium
ATAAACATCAGTGAGAATGTCTTTATACCATATTCTGACCTCTGACATTCCTATTTTCTCATCAGGGACAATGCGAAGTTCGACCTGTTTTCTCAAAGGAGCTTTGTGCACCTTTAACTTGATATTATTTATATAGAGATTTTATGATAGACATCTACCTTTTGCCTGAGGTGATAGAGCATAGGTTACATCAACATTTAAGTCACTAAGTACCATCTCCCACTCAAGTGTCTACATCATCTGTTTTAAGGTAGTGGTGTCTCCATATACTATCTTCCCTGGACAAAACGAAAGATAGAGTGAGAGTCTACATACACTTAGCATAAGGTGAGAATTTGTGATAAGAGGAGTCATGCTGGGAAAGCTTCCGATATACTCTGTTTGGATTTCTCTATCATGAGATTTTTTATTTCTCCTTCTTTTTTTTGTAGAAATTCATCTTTTTTGCCCTTTTAATTGATCTTTTATGTAGCTATAGTTATAATAATTAATGGGAACTTCTTTATCATCAATGAGCTCTTTTTCTTTTACAAGTTCTGCAGTTATATTTTTCTCTACCTCATCAGGTATCTTTCTTGTTGGCTTTTTCCTTTTGTACTCAATGGAGAATCCATCAGGGCTTTCCCTGTATTCTTGAAGAAGATGGAAAATTTATCTTTTCGACAAAGGTAGCTTAGTGCACTTTTAAAGTTTAATTGACAGAGGAAAGAGAAGATATCTAAAAAATAAGAGAAAAATGAGTATTTTATCAATTATCTTCAGCGTAGTTGGTGGATTAGCGTTGTTTCTTTATGGGTTGTACTTGCTTAGTAAAGGATTGCAAAAAGCAGCAGGTGATAAACTTAGAATAGTATTAGAGAAACTTACGAATAGACCAATTAAAGGCGTTTTTGTTGGATTTGCGGTAACGGCTATTATCCAGAGCTCTTCTATAACAACTGTTACATTAATTGGTTTAATTAACTCTGGTTTGATGAGTCTGGAGCAAGCTGTTGGCATTATCTTGGGTGCAGAGATTGGCACAACTGTTACTGCACAGATAGTCTCATTTAAAATTGGAATTATGTTCTTCCCGCTAATAGCGTTAGGATTCTTTCTCTTCTTTTTTTGCAAAAAGGAGAGGTGTAAATATATTGGTCAGATTATCTTAGGTTTTGGAATTCTTTTCTTAGGTATGCATACTATGTCATCAGGATTAAAACCATTAAGGGATAACGCATTTTTTGTTAACATGCTTACCAATTTTAGTGAGATTCCTATTTTGGGAGTAATTGCAGGTGCTGTTTTCACAGGAATAATACAGAGTTCTTCTGCTACTACTGGGTTAGTGATAGCAATGGGTATGGAGAAAATTATTAATTTAAATTCTGCAATTTCTATAATCTTGGGAGCAAACATTGGAACTTGTGTTACAGCACTGATTGCATCTATTGGCTCCTCGCTTTCTGCAAAAAGGTCAGCAATGTCACATTTTATGTTTAACATAATTGGAGTTCTTTTATTTTTTCCTTTTATTAAGCAGTTTGCGTGGATTGTCTCTTTAACATCACCTGATCTGCCAAGACAAATTGCCAATGCTCACACAATGTTCAACACTACTATGACTATTATCATGCTGCCAGCTGTAGGTTTGCTAATAGCGTTAGTAAAGAAGATCCTTCCTGGTGAAGATATAATAGTTAATAAAGGGATAATGTACCTAGATGAAAGACTTTTAAATGCACCATACATAGCAATAGAACAGGCAAAGAAAGAAGCTATACGAATGGCAAATATTGTAGAAAAAATGCTACAGGACAGCGAGAAAGCTCTATTTACAAGGGAGAAGAGATTTATCCTCTCAGTTTTAAAAAACGAGGAATCAGTTGATGAGTTAGACAATGCCATAGAGAGTTATCTTACAAAAATATCTGGTAAGTCTCTGTCTAAAAAACAATCAAGAGAAGTAGCTATTTTGGTGCATTCTATATCAGATATAGAAAGAGTAGCTGATCACGCAAATAACATTGCAGAGTTGGCAGATTATATGATAAAAGAAAAACTTTATTTTTCAAGAATTGCGGTGGAGGAACTAAGAAAAATTTTTGATACTACAAAAGAAAGCTATATTAAGTCGATACAGGTATTGGACAAAAAAGATGAAAAACTGGGACAAGTTGTTTTGGATTTAGAAGTAACCGTTGACCATATGCAAAGAGAATTGGAGAAAAATCATTACCAAAGGTTAAAGAAAGGAACCTGTAAACCTGAAGTTGGTCCAATTTATGTAGATATCATAAGGAATCTTGAGAGAATATCTGATCATGCTCATAATATTGCCTACGTGACGATAATTGGTTTTTGATACGAGAAGGTGTGGGTAGTGTCAAGATCTATGTGTACGAGACCTTTGGGTATGTTATAATAGGTCTCTTTTAAATGACCCAACTAATACTGTTCGGTTACATTTTAAGTGACTTAATGCGTTACCTTGACAGAGAGGAAAAATTTGATAGGCTTTCCTTCAAGGAGATATAGAATGGGAAAGTTTTACATCACAACACCTGTTTATTATGTTAACGATGCACCGCATCTTGGACATGCCTATACCACCATTGCTGCTGATACTATAAGTAGATACAAAAGACTTTGTGGTGATGAGGTTCTCTTTCTCACTGGAACAGATGAGCATGGTAATAAGATCCTCCAGGCAGCAAAGGAAAAGGGCTTATCTCCAATTGAGCTGGCAGATAGGATGGTGAATCGCTTTAAAAATTTATGGGATAAACTTCTTATATCCTATGATGATTTTATTCGCACCACCG
>JAGGVN010000053.1 GCA_021158005.1 Candidatus Aerophobota bacterium
AAAGCTAATTCCCATTATTCCGAGTAAAGATAAAATAAGAAAGATAAAAATTATTCCTATCTGACCCTTCCCTTTTTTTAAATAGGTAAGTTTTTTAAATAACTTCGGTAGCTCAGCCATCTTCTTTTATAAGATCTGGAGCTTTGCGTCCCATCCTTACGGATGGTTTGCCCTTATCGGTTATTATTTTTTCTCCCTCAATCTCTCCTCAAGGAAATTAGGTTTACGGAAGTAGGAAGGTAAGGAGGAGGATTATTGGCTAAATTAGAACTATAGGTATAGGTTATCTTGGGCCACTTGGAGGACCAATTAGCGGTTTGTTCTTGAGCGCCTTCAGCAATAGAACCATTTATAGTAAAGGCATAATTTTCAGTGGCGGAGAGATTACCGGGAATTACCGCCCAGGATTTATCTTCACCTTCAGCAAAGAAAAGAGTATTCTCTATATGAGTAAGAGGAACTTCTACGGAGTCGAAGCGAACCCATGAGGGACCGAGACCGAAGCCAATCAACTCGATTTTTATGTGGGTAAAATTAAAGGGATCCACTCCACTCGGGGCATATGTATCTTGAAAACAACGAATTTTGTCATAATGAGTACTTTCGTAAAGGTCAAGGAAGTCAAAATCGTAAAGAAAGCCAAATAGCTTATCAGAACTACTAATACTTAGAGAGTCATTGTTAGAAGCATAAACAAACATAAAGTCCGCGCCAATAAGGGTAACGCTTCCAAAATCAACATTGTTCAAATCAATTTCGTCAGAGGTAACCGGGTGTTCTAAATCCATTACAGCTATTCCCCATCCGAAAAAAAATTGAGCGTACCTTAACTGGTCTCCATCTGGCTCACCTAAAATATCCTCTTCAGGACTACTCCATCCAGGAAAAGCAAAACTATTAGTATCTACTCCCCTCATAAATCTATGCGTCGTATTCAAGGTTACATAATCCTTAGCCAATAAAGCTAAGGAGGAATTGTCAGTTCCCTTGAAGATATTACTTTCAATGTAAATAGTTCCTCCAGAGACTATGGTTAAATTGTAATCATGGGGAGTTCCACTTACTGAGCCATCATCTCCAATTACTCCGCATATTTTTAGATTTCCTGGACTATAAATTACTCCATTAAGAGGATAAGTTCGCCATTCACTACCTGTAATTATTCCATCGTTAGCCGTTTCTCCACCTCGCCCGTCATCAATCCCTACTTGTCCGGCAGTTCCTGAAGTCTGTCCATTTCCATCTAAAATTATAAGAGTTCCTGTCCCGGTATAGGTATAACTACTGGTACTTCCTATAGGACTATCTTTGCTCCACCCGCTACCCGGGATGGTGTACCAGCATTCACTTTCATCTGTAGGATTTCCGGGAATATAATAGTCGCTTCCGCTACCTCCTACTAAATTACTATAACGGGTCTCATTTATCCGGGGCCAGATAATAGATTTTGGGTTTCCATAATAAAAGATGGGGTTGTCACCTGAATAGTCATAACAGGAAGGAAGATGGGTTTTATCAAAATAATGTCCATTGCCAGTATCGAAGTAGGTAGGGTCAGAAGAAGTATAATAATAATATCCTGCATCTGGAGAATTACCATTAATGGTTAAGGTTCCCGTAGAAGAAATATCACCATAAACTACCGTATTATTTCCTGTGGTAGTATTCAGAATTAAATTGTTGGTTCCTTGCCAGGTTAAATTTCCCAGAATGCAGAAAGGAGCATTTCCTTGAATGAGTGCTCCACTTCCACTATCACCAAAAGTATTATCACCAAAAGTAGTATCCGAACCAATAATTCTTACATATTCTGTCAGAGGACTTTTGTATTCTGCTATTGCTTGCAGAGTAATCTCTTTATCAATATCTTGAGATTCAATGGTAATAAAACCGGAAGAAGGAGAATCTTTGATTACTTTTATGTAAACATCATTTCCCGAGTGAGTAGAATCAATATCATATTCATTCCAATTAGTATTTCCTGGCCAATCTGTAGAATCATAATCGGGACTTTCACCTGACCAATTATTTAACCTATCTATGGCGTATAATATTCCTGCTTTTGCCAGACTATAATTTTCCTCTTCACTGGAAATTTTTTCCACCATTCTTGTATTTATTAAGACTTTAGAAATGAGAAAAGAAGAGAGAGTGAAGAGAACTGTTACTATAAGGAGGGTAAAGATAAGAGCTACTCCCCGATCGTTTTTGTTTTTTTTAATTTTAGAAAGCATTTTTAATTTCTTATCTAAGGAGTATTTCTCCTCTTATATATCATACTATTTTAGATGTCAATTTTTTTTGCTAACTTTTGCTCAATTTTATTGATAAATTCAGGGTCTTTTATAGTGGGCTGCGCAAAGCCCACCATATCGGCTCCGGCTTCAAAAAGTCTTTTTACGGCGTCACTGGTTCTTACATAGCCACTGACCAGAAGAAAAAAAGAATATCTCCTTTTGATGTTTCTAACAAAATCAAAGTCAGGTTTCTTATTTTTTTCCTCTCTTATGTTAAAGTGAACACCTAAAAGATTAAGATTTACAATTTTATCGAGAATAGGAGCATAATCTGGAATCACTCCTTCTCTAAATTTGACGATTGTAGGAATACTTAGCTCAGAGAAAGCCTGGAGCCACCTGAAGAGTTCTTCTCTATTTTCGGATAAGACCATAGCTCTAATTTTTCCCAGACGTAAATATGGCTCATAACCTCCATGTATGTTAAGCTCTACTATATCGCCACCAGCTTTATAGAAGCACTCCGTAGCTTCTAATCCCCACTGGAGTTCCGGGGTAGCCAGATTTAAACAAATATAAACTTTTGGGGAATTATTTCTTATTTTCCTGCATTCTTTAGAAAAAAAGTCAATACACTCTTTTTCTCCCGGGGGTAGGACGGATTTTCTCGCTCTGTAAGCCGGTGGTTCTGCTAAATATGCACCCATCTGAACCATTCCGCAGCCTTTGGCTCTTTCTGCACAGAAAAAGCCATCGGTAATTTCCATCATCGAAGATAAAAATAACCTTTTTCGAAGATTTTGACGAATTTGCGTTAATTTATTTTCCAAAATCTCCATCTCTCCCACCTTCTTAGAATCTTAAGAAGGCCCTTTCTATTTTCCTCATTTTCTACTTCTCTCCTGCTGAATTCTCCCTAAAGATGATGGAATTAATTCATTTACGAAAAGTTACCGCCGCAAGCCTACCCCTTGTGAGTGGGGAAGATGTCACTATTAAACTTGGTTGAGTTTAAACATATAATCAGCTTAACCGGCTGTGGCTAACAGGTTTATTTATTCTTTAAAAGTTTCGTAGCAGATTATTTCTTCTATAGGTTTGCGGGATTTAAATCCTGATTTATCCGCCGGGAAACCGAGAGGAAGAAGGGCTACTACTTTGTAGGGGTCCGGGACCTTAAGAATTCTCTTTACTTCTTCTTGAGAGAAGGCTCCAATCCAGCAGGTGCCCAATCCCTCATCTACAGCCGATAAAGTAATGTGATCTACCGCTATGGCTAAATCTACCGGATAGCTGGGAATACCACATTGCATGATATGGGTTGTATTCAAGGCAACAGCAGCTATAACTATGGGAGCTTCTCCTACAAAACTCTGGTGAGAAGCGGCCTCGGCAAGTTCTTTTCTTTTCTGAGGGTCTTTCACTATAATAAATTTCCAGGGCTGCCTATTAGAAGCAGAAGGAGCAAGACGAGCAGCTTCCAATACTCTCTTTAATTTATCTTCGGGGATA
Organism: Candidatus Aerophobota bacterium; assembly: GCA_021158005.1. Lineage (GTDB taxonomy): Bacteria > Aerophobota > Aerophobia > Aerophobales > JAGGVN01 > JAGGVN01. The sequence goes on from JAGGVN010000053.1 coordinate 3,750, forward strand.
CTATCCTCTTTATATGAACGAACACTCCTTCTTTCCTCAATAGCCTTTTTTAATTCCATTTTTCCCTCCGTCTGATTTTATTCTTGGTTGTATTATAATGAGTTCTCAAGTTCTGTCAATTTGACAATTCTATTCTATTTCTTATACTAAAGAAAAAGTTTTAAAAAAAAATTGAGGACTGAGGATGGAGAATATAAAATTTGGGACAGATGGATGGCGGGGTGTAATTGCTGATGATTTTACCTTTGCTAATGTCTCTATAGTGGCTCAGGCTATCGCTGATTATTATCGGGACAAAACAGGGATAAAGAAAGGGATGGCGGTAGGATATGATACCCGGTTTCTCTCTAAGGAATTTGCAGAGAGAGTAAGTGAAGTTCTTGCGGGGAATGGAATTTCTGTAATACTCTCTTCGAAGGATATTCCTACCCAATGCATCTCCTTTGCAGTAAAGGAGAGGAATCTTACTGCAGGAATAATGATTACTGCTTCTCATAATCCTCCAAAGTTTAACGGAATAAAGATAAAAGGTTCTTTTGGAGGTTCCGTTCTTCCAGAGATAACCAATAAAATTGAGGCTCTTCTGGGGAAAAATAAAGTAAAGAGTATATCTTTAAAAGAAGCGGAAAAAAGAGGACTCATAAAAAAGGAGAATCTTATAAATCCATATTTACAGAGATTAAGATCATTTTTAGATGAGAAGATTTTAAAGAAAATCTCTCTTAAAATTGTTTATGATTCTATGTTTGGAGTGGGAGAAGGACTTCTAAAAGAGGTTCTTGAGTCATCTTTATCGAAGATAATCACTATTCATCCTCGATATAATCCTGGTTTTGGAGGGTTGAATCCTGAACCTATTGAAGAAAATCTGAAAGATTTAAAAAGGAGAGTGAGAGAGGAAAAAGCAGATTTAGGGATAGCCAGCGATGGAGATGCTGACCGATTAGGAGTAATAGATAACGAAGGGAAATATCTTACTCCCCATCAGGTCTTCTCCCTTCTTCTCTTATACCTTATAGAAGAGAGAGGGTTAAGGGGGAAAATCGCCAAAACAGTATCCCTGGGATACCAGCCAGAGAGAATAGCCAGAAAGTTTAATCTTCCCCTAAGGGAGACACCGGTTGGTTTTAAGTTTATTTGCGAAAAAATGCTAAAGGAAAAGGTTTTATTTGGAGGAGAAGAGAGCGGAGGTTATGGTTTTAGCGAGCATCTCCCCGAAAGAGACGGAATTCTTTCCGCTCTTTTTCTTATAGATTTAATTCAACGAAAGAATAAACCTCTATCTCAGATTCTAAAAGAGATGGAGAAAAAATTCGGGAATTCTTTGTTTAGAAGAGTAGATTTTGAAGATATTAAAATAGATAAGAGAAAGATGGTAGAGAAGTTTTCTTCTTCTTTTCCTCCCTCCCTTGGAGGAATTCCCTTAAGAGAAGTAAAGACTATTGATGGGGTTAAATTTATAATGAAAGATGAAAGCTGGCTTCTTATCCGACCTTCGGGAACAGAGCCCAAAGTAAGAGTATATGCGGAAGCTCCGAAAAAAGATCAGCTCGATAGGATTATAAACGAAGGTAAAGAGATAGTTAAATGTATGAGAGTTTTCTGATTGCCGGATTTGGAGGGCAAGGGATAATGTTTTCGGGGAAACTCCTTGCTTATGCGGGATTAAAGGAAGGGAAAAAAGTTACTTATTTTCCTTCTTATGGAGCAGAGATGCGTGGAGGCACAGCCAATTGCACCGTAATAATTTCTAATTCTCTCATTTCCTCGCCGGTTGTTTCCTCTCCTCTTAACGCTATTATAATGAGTCAACCCTCTATGGAAAAATTCTTTTTTCGGATTGCCAGAAAGGGGAAAGTGGTCATTAACACTTCTCTGGTAAAAAGTAGATTTAAACGAGATGATCTGGATATAATTGAAATTCCGGCTAATGAGATTGCCGAGAAGATAGGAGATATTCGCATAGCCAATATGGTAGCTCTGGGAGCTTTGATGGGGAAATTGGGAATATTGTCCCTGGAGGCACTAACCCATTCTTTAAAAGAAGTGATTTCCAGGGATAAGATGGATTTATTTTCTCTAAATGAGCAGGCTTTAAGAGAAGGAGATAAATTTGTCAGAGAAGTTAGTTAGATCTTTTCTTGATTATCTTGAAGTAGAAAGAGGAGTTTCCCCTAATACCATAGAAGCTTATCGAGGAGACCTCTCTCAATATATAAGGTATTTTTCTAGAATAAATATTCTGAAAATAGACTCCTCTTTAATAGGAAAATATATAGCAGAGTTGCAAAAGAAAGGACTCAAGAATTCTTCTATAAGTCGTAAGCTTTCGGTTATTCGGATGTTCTATAAATTTATTTATTTAGAGGGGAAAAGTGAATATAACCCCCTTGAAGAGATTAGTTCTCCCCGAAAAGGGAGAAGAATACCTTCATATTTATCTCTCAGGGAGGTAGAATCTCTCCTGGAAACTCCTTCCCCGGATACTCCTCTGGGAATCAGAGATAAGGCAATGCTTGAAGTTTTATACGGAGCTGGCCTGCGTATTTCAGAGTTAGTGAATCTGGATGTAGAGGATGTTGATTTAAGGAAAGGATGGATAAAAGTGATGGGGAAAGGTTTTCGGGAGCGTGTCCTTCCTCTGGGAAGAGAGGCTTGCCAATGGGTGAGAAAATATTTAAGGGAAAGAGAATTGAAGAAAGAAAAGGCTCCGCTCTTTTGTAATCGTTATGGAAAAAGAATCTCAAGGCAAGCCTGCTGGAAAATTATTAAAAAATATGCTCGAAAAGCGGGGATAACCGGAGAAATTTCTCCTCATACTCTCCGTCATTCCTTTGCTACTCATATTCTTTCCGGAGATGCAGATCTGAGGGCAGTTCAAGAACTCCTCGGTCATGTTAATATTACTACTACTCAGATTTATACCCATATTACCCAGGAGAGATTAAAAAAGATTTATAAAAAGTTCCATCCCCGGGCGTAACTCCAGAATAGTGGTTGGTTAGGCATATTTAGAGAGGAAAGTTTTTTATGGAAATAATTACTACCCATGTAGGAGTCGATTTTGATGCTTTAGCTTCAATGGTAGCCGTCCAAAAGTTATATCCGAAAGCAAAGATATGTTTTCCAGGACCCGTAGGAAGAGAAGTAAAAGATTTTCTTTTGCTTTACGAGGGATTAATCCAGGATATAAAGATAGAAGAAGTTGATTTAGATAAGATTACCCTGCTTATTCTGGTAGATACCCGCTGGATTAATAGAATTGGGAGTTTCTATGAATTAGTAAAGAAAAGAAGAGTAAAAATTCATATTTATGACCATCATCCTTCTCATCCTGAAGATATAGAGGGTGATTGGGGTATCTGTAAAGAAGTGGGAGCAACGGTGAGTATTTTGACTTCTCTAATAAAAAAGAGGGGAGGCTCTATTACTCCTGTGGAGGCTTCTCTTTTTATGCTGGGAATCTATGAAGATACGGGTTCTTTAAGTTTTCCTTCTACTACTTCTTTTGATATAGAAGCAGTTAAATTCTTATTATCGCAGGGAGCTAATTTAGAATTTGTTTCCAGCTTTTTAAACAGGGAATTGACAGATAAGCAGATTTTTCTTCTGAATGATTTTCTTAGAAAAGCTAAGACCTGGACAATTAATGGAGTAGAATTAGTGGTAATTATTACCGAAATTGATGAATTTATAGGAGGTCTATCTTTACCCTTACACCGATTTATTGATTTAAAAGACTTAGAAGCAGTTTTTGCTCTTGTTAAATCGGGAGAAAGGATTTATTTAATTGCTCGTTCGCGAACGCCTTCTATTAATGTAGGTAAGATACTCTCTTTTTTTGGAGGATGGGGGCATAGTTTTGCTGCTTCTGCAATAATTAAGGGAGAAAATCTTATAGAAGTAGAGAAAAGACTATATGAAGTTTTAAAGAAAGTTATAAAGCCTTTTCTTAGTGTAGAGAAAATAATGAATTCGGCAATAAAAATAGTATCTTCAGAAATTTCTTTAAAAGAAGCAAAAAGAATAATGGAAATTAATAAATTAGATTTTTTGCCGGTAATAGATAAAGATAAGGTAGAGGGAGTGATTTCTCTAAATAGAGTAAATTCTCTTCTGGAGCATTTCCCCGGGGAGGTTTCTATAAAAAATTATCTTTCTCGAAAGTTTGCTATTTTAGACTCTTCTATTTCTCTAAAAAAAGCCCAAAAAATGATGTTAGAAAAGCAATCAAAAGAAGGAGTAGTTTTTAAAGGAGATACTCCTGTAGGAATAATTAGCGGAAATGTTCTTTTATCAGCTTTTCATCGTCAAAAAAATGACCCTGAGAAAAGAGAGAGATTGGACCTGGGACCACTATTAAAGAAAGTAGTTCCTCTTAAAATTCAGGAATTATTAAAGCAGGCAGGGAGAGTAGCTGAAGAATTAGGGTATAAGGCTTTTTTAGTAGGGGGATTTGTGCGCGATATTCTTTTGGGGATAGAAAATCTTGATATAGATTTAGTAATCGAGGGAGATGGCCTTCTCTTTTCTAATCAATTTGCTAAGAGGGTAGGGGGTGAATTAAAAAAATATAGAAATTTTGGAACGGCTACCCTTATTCTTTCTGATGGTTTCAAACTGGATATAGCTACTTCCCGGGAAGAATTTTATCCTCAACCTGCTTCTCTTCCTCGAGTAAGAGCAGCTCCTTTACAGCGAGACCTTTTTCGACGGGATTTCACAGTGAATGCCTTAGCTATGGACCTTAGTCCTTCAAACTTCGGTCTTCTTATAGATTTCTTTGAGGGGGAGAGAGACTTAAGAGAAAAGAGAGTGAAAGTGCTTCATTCTCGAAGTTTTATCGAAGACCCTACCAGAATTTTTCGTGCTATTAGATTTGAACAAAGATACAATTTTACTATAGAGAAAGAAACGCAAAGGTTAATTAAAGAAGCTCTAAGGGAAGGAGTTTTTCAGAAATTAAGTAGAGAGAGAATAAGAGAAGAATTAATCCAGATTCTTAAAGAAGATAAACCGGAAAAGAGTATCCGTCGGATGCAAGAATTTGGTATACTTGAAGCCATCTATCCCGGGATAAAACTTACTTCTCAGGAAGAAAAACTTTTAGATAGTCTCGTAGATGTTTTTGCCTGGTTTGAAGTTCTTTTTGAGAAAAAAGTAAAGAAATGGTTAATTTGCCTCCTGGTGCTTCTGGAGAATTTAAGTGAGGAAGAGACACGGAATTTTTGCGAGAGATATAAGTTTACCAGAGAGGAGAGAGATTCTATTATTATTACTAAGATAGAGGCTGAGAGAATAATAAGGGAGCTTAAAACCTTAAAGAAACTTCTGCCCAGTTTTATTTACGAGATTTTGAGTCCCCTTTCCCGGGAAACCCTTTTATTTATAATGGCTAAGGCGAAAGAAAAGATGGTAAAGAAACGTATATTTTTTTATCTTACCCAATTAAGAGATTTAAAAATAGAAGTAGACGGAAATGATTTAAAAAAAATGGGGTATAAACCCTCGCCTCTTTTTAAAGAGATTTTAGAGAAAGTAAGAAAAGCAAAATTAGACGGACTGGTTAAAACAAAAAAAGAGGAAATAGATTATATAAAAAAAAATTTTATACTGGAGAAGAAAGATGCAAACCCTGGTTCTAATATTTATTCTCGTAATTTTACTCTTTTCCATAATCATTCATGAATGCGCTCACGGTTTAGTAGCTGAACATTATGGAGATTCTACCGCTCGAGAGATGGGAAGAATTACTCTCAATCCTATTCCTCACCTCGACCTTATAGGTTCTCTTCTTCTTCCCGGGATGATGATTCTTATGAGTTTAATGGGACATTCCACTCCCGTAATTTTTGGCTGGGCTAAACCGGTGCCCATTAATCCTTATAATTTAAATGATCCTCAAAAGAATATGGTAGGAATAGGATTAGCTGGACCCCTGGCTAATGTAATAGTAGCCTTTATTTTCTCTATAATTTCCCGGATTTTGCCTGTCTTCTCTCCGTTAGTGACTACAATCCTTTTTTACGCAGTAGCTATTAATTTAGTGCTGGCTTTTTTCAATCTTATTCCTGTTCCTCCTCTTGACGGATCACGAATTTTAAGCGGTCTCCTTCCTGAAGAATATGCCTATAGATTATCTCGTCTGGAGCCATTTGGTTTTATTATTATCCTCATTCTTATTATTAGTGGAATGCTCAATTTTATTTTTGCCGGGGCGATGAGATTGAGTATGCTTTTAACAGGTTTTTAATTTCTCTTTTAGAATTAATCTTAGTAGTTTATTTTATAAAAATTCTTTTTGTTTCAAATATATATTTTGTCTGAGGATGGACCTCCAAGGGATAATCTCCGTTAAAACAAGCCGTGCAATAGTTTTGAGGTTTATTTACGCAGTTTAAGAGTCCTTCAAGACTTAAATAGCCAAGAGTATCGGCTCCTATCTTTTCCCTTATCTCCTCTATGCTGTGAGAAGAAGCAATTAACTCCTTTTGCACAGGAGTATCAATTCCAAAGAAACAAGGAAATTTAATAGGAGGAGAACCTATACGAAAATGCACTTCTTTAGCTCCCCCTTCACGAAGGAGACGAATTATCTTCCGGGAGGTGGTTCCTCTCACGATAGAGTCATCAATAAGAACAATTCTTTTCCCCTGGAGAACTTCTTTAATAGGATTTAATTTTATTCTTACTTCCATATCTCGCATAAATTGAAGAGGTTGAATAAAAGTTCTTCCTATATAATGATTTCGAGTAAGACCTACACCAAAGGGAATTTTACTTTCTCTGGCGAACCCCAGAGCTGCACACATTCCGGAATCAGGAACAGGTATTACCAGATCGGCTTTGCAAGGATGTTCCCGGGCCAGGTATCTTCCAATTTTTTCCCTTACCCGGTGAACACTTTCTCCAAATATAATACTATCCGGACGGGCAAAATAAATGTGTTCAAAGATGCACTGTCTGATTTTTGCTTTTGAGGAATAGAGAAAAAATGATTCTATTCCTTTTTCAGTGATAGAGACTACTTCTCCCGGTCTTATTTCCCGGATATATTTTGCTCCCAAAAGGTCAAAAGCACAGGTTTCTGAAGAAAGAAGAAGACTTTTGCCAAGTTTACCGAGAACGAGTGGACGAAACCCCTGGGGGTCTCGGGCGGCTATAAGCTCTTTCCCGGTAAGGAGGAGAAGAGAATAGGCTCCTTTAACTTGCTTTAAAGCCTGAAGAAGTGCTTTTTTCCTCCCTAAGGATTGAGAAGAGCGAGTTAAAAGATGCACAATGACCTCTGTATCCATCGTCGTCTGAAAAATAGAACCCTCTAATTCCAGTTTTTTTCTTAATTCTTCAGCATTAATAAGATTTCCATTATGAGATAAAGCAATTCCTTCTCCAAAAAAGTTAACAAGAAGAGGTTGGATATTGGTAGGATTCGCTGAGCCCATAGTAGAATAGCGATTATGCCCTATAGCTAAGTCTCCGGGAAGATTTTTGAGAGTTTGTTCGTTAAAGACCTTATCTACTAAGCCCATTCCTCGGTGAACAAAAGCCTCACTCCCATTTGAAGAGACTATTCCTGCACTCTCCTGGCCTCTATGCTGGAGAGCATAAAGCCCCAGATAGGTTAATTTTGCAGCTTCCGGGTGGTTATAAATTCCAAAAATTCCACACTCTTCCCTCAACCTATTTCTCCCTTATTATTTTATTCTTTACATTTTTTGTGTCAAACTTCATTTTCTATACATTAATGCAAAGCAATTTATCATCATCGTTAAGGTAAAACAGGAGTTCATTCTCTTAGGATAGTTACTAAAAACTAAATAGAATTATATTAGTCTCCTCCGGGCAGAATTTTATAAATTATTTCTCCCTCCTTAGCTAAGCCTAATTTTTCTCTGGCTAACTTTTCTATATAAAAAGGGTTTTTTAAATTTTCCTCTTCTTTTTTTAATGTTTCATTTTCTATTCTTAACTCTTCAAGTTTTTCTTCTAATTTTTTGACTCTATTTTTTGCCTGATTAACTTTTAAATAACTTTTTATACCCCAAAAAAGAAGAAAAATAAAACTTCCTATAATAAAGATAAGAAAAAATTTATCTTTCATTTTCCTCCTCATTTTAATATCTTTAATCCTTCTCTGTCTATCCTCAGGGTCATTATTTTACTGGTTATACCTCTTTTTAAAAAAGCCTTTTGCATACTCTTCCCGATTTTCTCTTCTTTATTCTCTGCTAAGGCAACAATCCCTGAGCCTGCTCCGGAAAGAAAGGCACCTTTAGCTCCGGATTTTAGAGCGCTCTCTATAGCTTCTCTCATCCCTGGAAGAAGAGTTTCTCTATATTTTTGATGCAGTTTATCTTCTGTAGCCAGCATTAAATATTCCCATTCTCCTTTTACCAAGGAATAGATAAGAGTTCCCATTCGGGAAAGGTTAAATACAATATCTTCAAGAGAGAAATTTTGAGGAAGAATTTCTCGGGCTTTTTGGGTAGGGATTCTTATTTCAGGAAGAGCTATGATTACTTTAAGTTCAGGGGGAAGGTCTATTTTTATCCACCGGAAATTCTCTTTTTGGGGGATAACTATTACCAATCCTCCCAAAAGAGAAGCAGCCGCATTATCAGGATGTCCCTCTAGGCTAGCGGCTAACTTTAATATTTCTTCCCGGGAAAGATTCATTCCTAAGAAATTACTGGCACAGACTATTCCTCCTATTCTTGTAGCTGCACTACTTCCCAATCCTTTGCCGGGAGGAATGTTATTTATTTGTCTTATTTTTATTCGGGAGATTTTTTTTCCTGCTTTATCAAAAACCCGTTTAATGGCCGGAAAAATTATATTTTTTTCATTTTGGGGAATATCATTCTTTCCTTCCCCTTCTATTTCTATACCTACTTTATCTTTTCTGATTTCTTCAATTTCTATTATATTATATAATTTTAAGGCTAATCCCAGACAATCAAATCCCGGTCCCAGATTAGTAGTAGAAGCGGGAATTTTTACTCTTACTTTTTTCATTTTTTTCTGCCTCTTTAAAGAGTAAGATAAAGATGGAGTAATCTCTCTCCATAAAAAAGAGAGATGAGTGCCCCTGAGGTGAGAAAAGGAGCAAAGGGGAGTTTATCTTTTCTTTTTTTAAGACCGGTAAGGAGAAGAAGAATAGCTACTACTGCCCCAAAGAGAAAAGAAATAAAAAAAGCGACTAAGGATATTTTCCATCCTAAAAATGTTCCTATTCCCATAGCCATTTTTATATCTCCCATTCCTATCCCCTCCTCTCTTAATAGAAGATAGCCGACAAGGTATATAGCTAAAAATATTGCACTCGCTAATCCTGCACCCCAAAGGCTCGAAAAAAAAGAGCGAGTGAGAATACCAAAGATAATTCCGGAAATTATTAATCCGTAAGATAAAGAATTAGGAATAATCTTTTTTTCTAAATCTATAAAAAATATGGGAATTAGAAAAGAGATAAAGATAAGGTTTTTAAAGAATAATATGTTTAAAGAAGGATGAAAAAAATAGGAGAGAGAGAATAGTATTCCGGTGAGAGCTTCTACGAGAGGATAGCGGATAGATATAGAATGGTGGCAAAAGCGACATTTTCCTTTTAATAAAAGATAACTTACAAGAGGAATATTATCAAACCACTTTATAGGATTTTCACATTGGGGACAATGAGAAGGAGGATAAAGAAGAGATTTTTCTCGGGGTATTCTGTAAATGCAAACATTTAAAAAAGAACCAGCGATAAGTCCTATAATGAAAATAAAGAAGATAACCAATCTTTATTCCTCTTTTTGGTATTTTTAATCTTCCTTTAGACGAATTTTCCCCTCTCTGATTAGTTTAATAGCTATATCCACCACTCGGGAATCGTACTTTATTCCTCTACCTTGTTTAATTTCTGCAAGAGTCTCTTTTTGT
>JAGGVN010000087.1 GCA_021158005.1 Candidatus Aerophobota bacterium
CGTTAGCTAACCTGGCAACCTCTTTCATTGTAGGAGGTGAACCTCTTCGCAATTTTGAACCTTTTTATTTTAATAAAAAAACGTTTACGCAACCCTTTTACATTATATTATATTTTTCAATTTTTTTTGTCAAGAGCGCGCCTTTTAATTGTTCCCGAGTCTCATTTTAATTGTTCCGTAACACTGGAGAATACGGTGGGTTGACAGAATTTATTAAAAGTATATAATGTTATAATGTAATTACATTACAATCAAATCTGCAATGTATGGTAGAAGAAAGAGACAATAGATGGAAAAAGACAATCAGGAAATTTTACAGGAAAATGGAATTTTACCTCTTTACTATCAATTGAGTGCTATTATAAAAAGGAAAATAAGAATGGGTTCCCTAAAAGTGGGGGATAAATTACCTTCGGAGAAAGAACTATGTGAGAGGTATAAAATCAGTCGGACAACAGTCAGGCAAGCTATTCTTTCCTTAGTTAGTGAAGGGTTACTTTATCGCAAACAGGGAAGGGGAACATTTGTGGCAAGACCTAAATTATCCAGAGGCATTATGGAAGTATACAGTTTTTCCCGGGACATGAAAAACTTAGGTCTCAATCCTTCTTCAAGAGTATTAGAACAGAAAATTATTCTTGCAACAGAGGATTTAGCTAAAAATCTTAATTTAAAAATTAATGAGGATAAAGTTATAAAACTTACCCGTGTAAGACTTGCTAATAATGAGCCACTTCTTATAGAGACTACTTACATCCCTTACAATATTGTTCCTTCTTTAATTAAAGAAAATATGGAAACCAATTCTCTTTACTCAATATTAAATGAAAAATATAACCTGTTTTTTTCTCATGCTATAGAGACTTACGAAGCTATATCTATAGGGAAAAAAGAGGCTAAATTACTGAAGTGTAATCCTTCCACTCCCGGTTTTTTTATAGAAAGAATAACTTATTTAAAAGATGGCACTCCCGTAGAGCTGACTAATTCGATTACTAGAGCTGATAGATGTAAATTTGTTGCAGTATTAGGAGATGAAAGATCTTTAATTAAAAGAAAGATTACGTTGAACAAAAAGATACTCTAAAAAGGAGTTAAAAATGTGGGCAAAGGAGTATATTGAAGAGCTTTTTGAATTGGAGAAGAAAATTTTAGATTCTCAAATGGAAAAGATCGTTAAAGCTGGAGAAATGATAGCTAAATCTATAGCAAAAGGGGGTGTACTCCACGTCTTTGGTACGGGACACTCTCATATGTTTTCAGAGGAGTTGTTTGCAAGAGCAGGTGGATTGATTCCTGTAAATGCGATTCTTGAACCATCACTTATGTTTCAAGATGGTGTTTTTAAATGTAGCTTTTTGGAAAGAATACCCGAATATGCTGCTGTTATCCTTGATAGATACGATGTTAGAAAGGGAGAAATTATGATGATTTTTTCTCTTTCCGGCCGTAATGCTGTTCCCATAGAGATGTGTCTGGAGGCAAAAAATAGAGGACTCTATACAATAGCGATCACTTCTTTAAATCATGCTAAGGCTTCTCCCAGTCGTCATTTTAGCGGTAAATATCTATACGAAATAGCAGACCTTGTGATTGATAATTGCAGCAAGGTAGGTGACGCCTTATTAGAGAAGAAAGGACTTCCTGGAACAGGACGAGTAGGAGCTACCTCGACCATCACTGGGAGTATGATTTTACAATCTATTGTTGTTGAGGCAGTTGAAAAACTTATTCAGTATGGGAAAGAGCCACCATTAATGGTTTGTCCTAATATTGAAGGAGGAGATGAACACAATAGGAAAGTTTTTTCCAAATATAAAAATAGACTTAAGCACCTTTAGAGAATTAAATACAAATACCTAAGGAGGAAAAAATGTTTGAAAAATTAGACATTAATCATCTTACTAGAGAAAGATTAGCTAAAACTATAGATCATTCTTTACTTAAACCCACCGTTACTGATGAGGATTTGGAAATTGGATGTAAAATTGCAAAAAAGTACAATGTAGCTACTGCTTGTGTCAAGCCCTATCATGTAAAATTAGCAAAAAAATTTTTGGAGGGTTCTGATGTAAAAGTTTCTGTTGTAATTGGATTTCCCCATGGAGGTACCCTTACAAGTGTGAAAAGCAAAGAGACAGAGGAAGTTATTAAAGATGGAGCTGATGAGTTGGATATGGTTTTAAATATCGGAGCTTTAAAGTCAGGAAGGTATGATTACGTAAAAGACGATATAAAAGCTGTAGTGACGGCGGCACAGGGAGCTTTAGTAAAAGTTATTCTGGAAAATTGCTATTTAACTAAGGATGAAAAAATAATAGCCTGTAAGTTAGCAGAAGAAGCAGGTGCCGACTATGTTAAAACTTCTACAGGGTTTGGTACAGGTGGTGCAACTGTTGAGGATGTTAAACTAATGTATGATATAGTAGGACCAAGATTAGGAGTAAAAGCTGCCGGGGGCGTTCGGAGTCTGGAAGCCGCCCTGGCTGTTATAGAAGCTGGGGCTACTCGTATCGGAGCTACAGCTACAGTAGTTATAATGGAGGAGTGGGAGAAAATACATAATAAGTAGCCTTTTTTGTCAGGTATAAAATCAGGTATAAAAAATAAACAGTATTGAGGAATAAAAGGCTTGAAAGGGGGGATGAAGAAAATTTTTAGCCTGACCTCTAGGGATAAAAAATAGGAGGAAGAAATGCGCATAAAGAAAATAATTAAACTAATGAGTGTAGGCATGCTGGTGGTTATAATTTTGGGTTTTGTAGGAGTGTTTCCAGTATTCAGTAAATCATCTGAAGTAACAGTGCTTCTTCAAATGAGATCCGGACCAGAGGCTACTGCTATGGAACCAGTAGTAGATTATTGGAATAAACATTATGCAGCATCCACGGGAATAAGAGTCCGTCAGGTTACCATCAGTAGAATGGGGTATTATGTAAAGCTATTTAATCAACTTGTTTCAGGAACTCAGGTACCTGATATAGTTTTTCCTTTTGGATTTGGAATAGGAAAAATTATTGAATATTTAGAACCTCTAAATAGCTTTATTGAAGATGAGAGTTTGTTTAGCAGCCCCCAGGGAAACCGTTATGACATTAAGGATATGTTTCCGGCGATGCTTAAATCGGTAACTCTTAATGGGAAAATCTATATGTTAGCTACAGACGTTAGTGCCCCGCTACTTTATTACCGTACCGATTTGATAAAAACTCCTCCCCAGACCTGGGATGAATTTATTGAGATGGCTAAGAAGTTTACTAAGTCTTATAATCCTGATTCCCCTACGGAGTATGGAACAGTGTGGATGGCAAAACCGGTTTTGGATGATACTCTCTGTTGGTTAGAGATTTTCTGGGCATATGGAGGGAGCTTTTTTAAGGAGGGATCTTATGAGCCCAACTTCAACAGTCCAGCAGGAATTAAAGCTACAGAATTTCTCAAAAAGTTATCTGACAGTAAAGTAATTCCTCCCGATGTTGTTACTTACGAGTATCCTGAAGTACTGGCAGCCTTACAAACGGGAAAGGTTGCTTTTGCCATAGAATGGAATGCTGCTTATCCTGATCTCACCAATCCCAAAAAATCTCCCAAGGTTTATGATAAAATTGCTATTACCAACCCTCCGGGAGTAAAACAGGCAGATGGAAGTATTAAACGAGTTGTCGAAACCCATTGTCTTGGTCTTTCTATAAATAAGAATTCACAGTATAAAAGAGAAGCTTTCAAGTTTATGTCTTGGGTTACTTTTGGAGAGGGAGCAAAGATATATTTAGATAATGGAGGTATCCCACCTTTATTTTCTCTTTTTACAGCTCCAGAAGCTAAGTCTCCTCTTCCAGAAATGGCTGAGGCAGTTGGTAAGTACGGTAGAGCAATTCCGGTATTTAAGGACCAGATGACGGTGATATTTATGAATACCAAGCATCTAAACAAAGTGTTTATCGGCGAAGAAACTCCCGAGGAAGCAATGGAGAACTTTAATAATGAGGTATACGAGTTGTTTAAAGAGAGGGGATATTTTGAGGAAAAGTAAGATGAGGTAGATGGTGTTTTCGCTAATGAATATATGCATTTTACCTTTGTTGGCAGTAGGGAAAAATAATTCCTCCCTACTGCCAACAAATAATGATTTTACTAAAAAGGTAAAGAGATGTTATTAACAATAAAGAGAATTTTTTCAAATCTGCAAAAGGATAGGTATATTAGATACTTGTTAATTTTACCATTAGTTATAGTTCTTGTTCTTATTGTAATTTATCCCTTTATTTATAGTATCAAAATCAGCTTTACTAATGCTTACACCAGTAATTACCTTCATCCAAAATTTGTGGGGTTAAAGAATTATATCTGGTTGTTACGTTCACCTAAATTCTGGAACTCAGTAAAAGTTTCTCTTATTTTTGTTGGGATTGCGGTTTTTTTAGAAGTACTTGTCGGATTGGGAATAGCTCTTTTAGTAAATCAGAGATTAAAAGTTAAGAAAATAACAATTTCCTTACTTCTAACACCTATGTTTATCGCTTCAGCAATAGTAGGAATTATATTTAGATTGATGCTTAATGAATTGTATGGAGTGATTCCTTATTATCTAACCAGATTAGGTATAAATCAAGGCCTATTAAGTAAGAGATTAGCTTTATTCACGGTTATTCTTATAGATGTGTGGCAATGGACTCCGTTTGTCTTCTTGATTCTTTACGCTGGACTTCAAACTTTACCAATAGAACCTTTAGAAGCTGCAATGGTAGATGGTGCTTCTAAATGGCAATCCTTCCGTTTTGTCGTTTTACCTCTTTTAAGCCCAATTTTGGCTATAGTTGTTGTTTTTAGAATGATGGATGCTTTTAAGGCATTTGATAAGATTTATGTCTTAACAGCCGGTGGCCCAGGAGATACAACAACAACCATTAATGTTTTCACTTATTTTCAGGCTTATGAATTTGATAATTTTGGAAGGGCATGTGCAACTACAATTTTATTTCTTATTTTAATTACCATTTTAGCTAAAATTAGTATGAGTTTACTTTACAAATCCAAATTGTATTAGTTGAAAATAGAAACAATGAAAAAGAAAAAAGTAGCAGCTAGTATATTAACTATCGTTGTATTAATAGGAATTATTTTAATAGTAAATATTCCAATTGTATGGTTAATTATGACTTCTTTTAAGATGAGACCGGATATTATCTCTGATCACCCTGTATGGATATTCCGGCCTACATTAGAACACTATATCCGTGTTTTAGCCAGGAAAGAGGTATTTCCTGTTGACCTTTATTTTAGTAACAGTCTTATTGTGACTATATCAACCACTCTGTTAGCTATCTTAATAACTTTTCCAGCTGCCTATAGCATAGCTCGATTTAACACCGGAGGTAGAAATTTATCTTTTTGGATTCTCTCTATAAGAATGCTACCTCCTGTTGTATTCCTCATTCCTATAGGAATGTTATTTATGAGTTATCATTTACTTGATACAAAATTTGGCCTTATTATAGTGTATTTAACTTTTAATATACCTTTTGCTACTTGGACTCTTAAGAGTTTTATAGAGGAAATTCCCAGAGAAATAGAAGAATCTGCATTGATCGATGGTGCAGGAAGATTAGGTGTGATAACAAGGGTTACTTTCCCTTTGTGTGCTCCTGGACTGGTAGCTGTGTCTTTAATTTGTTTTATCTTTTCCTGGAATGAATTTTTGTATGCACTGGTTTTAACTTCTTTGAGAGCTGTAACTATGACAGTAGGGACTGCCAGATTTCTCACCGGATACGCTATATGGTGGGGAGATATTTCTGCTGCAGCTACAGTGGCTATGATCCCGGTTATCGTTCTTGGTTTTCTCTCTCAGAAATATTTGGTAAGAGGGCTAACTTTGGGAGCCATAAAATAAAAGTAGAAAAAAATGACTCAGGCGATATGCTTAGGCAATATAGTAGTAGATGTTGTAGTGAGAGTGGTAAGGAATCTTCCCCCGAGAGGAAAGATAAAACTCGTTGAGAAAATTCAAGCTTCATTAGGAGGTGGGGCTGTAAATACGGGTGTTTCATTGGCTAAACTTGGTGTCAAGACAGCCATAATTGGAAAGATAGGAAATGATGAATTTGGTACTCTTGTTTTAAAAAAATTAGAAGAGAGTGGGGTAGATCTTAGGGGAATAATAAAGAGCTCTGAGATTCCAACTTCTGCTACTGTATCTTTGGTATACGAAGATGGAGAAAGAGGTTTTTTCCATTTTTTAGGAGGGAATGCCAGTTTAGAAGAAAGCGAAGTAAATTTAGAGTTATATCCAGAGGCGAAATTGTTACATATCTCAAGCTTTTTCCTTATTCCCAAGTTAGATGGAGAACCAGCAGCGAATATTCTTAAAAAGGGGAAACAGATGAAATTATTCACATCCTTAGATACTACCTGGGATACAAAAGGTAGATGGATAAGTGTTCTCACCCCTTGTTTAAAATTTCTGGATGTTTTATTTCTCAATTTTATAGAGGGAAAGATGCTAACTGGGAAGGATAAAACCGAAGAGATGGCCGATTATTTTCTCTCTAAAGGAGTAGGGATGGTTGCTATAAAAATGGATAAAAATGGATGTTTTATTAAGTCAAGAGAAGATAATAAAGGGTTTAAACTACCAGCTTATTCTGTTAAGGTTAAGGATAGCACCGGAGCAGGAGATGCTTTTTGTGCCGGTTTCTTGATTGGTATACTGAAGGGTTGGGATATTGAAAGAACGGGAAGATTTGCTAACGCTGCTGGTGCCTCTTGTATCACGGAGATTGGAGGAACTAATGGTGTCAGTATAGAAAGGATTAAGGCAATAATTAATGGAGCATTTCCAAAAATTTAGTATAAAGTTATAAGAAACTTCTAATAATCTTATCCATTAAATTTTCTGTCTCAAGTTTGTAGATTCTGGAACAAACCTGTCACTCATTCCGGAGAAAACCTGCCAATTTTCCGTGATACTCATGAGGGAATTTCATTCTCTCAATTTTTCGGGGAAGCTCTTTAGACTCCTTTAACGAAGCTTTTAAACGAGAGATTGGATATACAAAAGACAAGGTAAATAGGAACCACCAGATCAAAAGAAGCTGATATATCGATAAGAACAAACTATTAGCCCATGTTTGCCACTTAAAGCATAATTTTTAGGGTAATTTTGTAGTGGGAACTTGTAATTTTGTGACAAGAGAATCTCTACAATGCTTTATAGAAGAGAGTTTCAAGATATACGTTAATGTTCTGGTATAATGTTGTGAGTGAGGTAGATCTTTCTTAAGACAGACAATGGCTTTAAGAGCAAGATTCTTATATCTTTCTTTCCAGACTTTAAATTCCTCCAGTACCTCTTTTTTGCTTGTGGCATAGATTATTCTTTTGGCATCTATTTCCAACTTGCCTGAATAGCTCTGGGACA
>JAGGVN010000049.1 GCA_021158005.1 Candidatus Aerophobota bacterium
GTTTCCAATACTCTTGTGGCTGACACTCCTGGAACATTACACCCTAAGGCAAGGAAAGTGGGCACAATAGCATAACCATGTAATCCGATCTTGTGCAACAGCGTATCAACGAGAACTGCCAGTCTTGGCAAGTATCCCACATCCTCCAACAATGCAAATATCAGGTAAAACGCCAGCACTGCCCAAAGAACTACACCAAAGGGAACAAAAAGTCCACTTGTAAGCACTCCAAAAGCCTCAAAACAATTATCCGAGGCTACAAGAACTCCCTTTTCCATATGCCCTGCATCTACCATAAGGGCATAAAACCAATTCCCCAATCCTCCTGGGAAAACTGACTGTAGCCATGGAAGCCAGTGCTCATCAAATATCTTACACATAAAACCATCTGTGAATAGGGTTCCTGCAAACTCACAGAAAAACCCCCAAAATCCATATATAACCGCAATGGCAAAAGGAATCCCTGTCCAGGGCTTAACAGTAAGCTCTCCAAGAGCATCTTTTAATGTAGCCTTATAACCACCAAATTTTACAGTTTTTCTTACTATTTTATCTATTAAATTCCATCTCTCATCGATATTTAACATTTTAATCTCCTGCTTTTTCAATGATTTTGTCTATTTTTATTGGCGAGGCTTCCTCTATCCTTGATACTAATTTTTTAATTCCCTCCCCACTTATTGCTACAGTTGGCACTACAGGGACACCGAGAATTTGCTCCAGTTTTTTCACATCAATTTGTATATTTTTATCCTTAGCAACATCATCCATATTTAGTGCTACTACAACTGGATATCCTCTTTCAATAATCTCTAATGTCAGGTAAAGACCCCTTTCTACTTTAGAAGCGTCAATAATGCATACAACAACAGCATCTTTTTCCTCCTCAAGCATCTTTACTGCCACCTCTTCTGCCTTATCCTTTGGCTCTAAGGAAAATGTCCCGGGTACATCAACAAGCTCAACGCTTTTTCCTTTAAGTTGTATCCATCCTCTTATATAATCAACTGTGGTGCCAGGATAATTTGATTCTATAACTCTTGCTCCTGTCAGACGGTTAAAAATTACACTCTTTCCTACATTAGGATTACCCATAAGTAAAATTTTCATTTTTTTACCTCAACGATAATTTTCTTCGCTATCTCCAACCCCAGGGATGTTTTTGCCTCATCTACCACTACTACTATAGGGCCCCTCATAGGCTGCTTTGTAAGCATTTTAATCTCTTTACCCACTCTAATACCCATACCTGCTACTTTTTCCCGAAATTCTCCTTCTATTGTCTTCACTGTTCCTTTCTCCTCATACCTCATTTCAGAAAGTTTTCTTTGCATTTAATTACCTCCATACTTTAATTTTTTGTGCCATACCTCTTCCAAGGGCAACTATGCTTCTATTAGCTTCAACTACAACTGGTCCATGATAACAAGATATCATTCTAATAGTAGTTCCCTCTGAGATACCTCTTAATAAAAGTTTTTGCCTGAGACCTCGCCCTCCCTCTATAGCTACAATTCTTCCCCATTCCTCAGGCTTTAACTCAGTTAATCTATGTATTCTCATATTCATATCGTTTAAAAGTGGTTGTATTTAACTGCAGATAAACTCAGATATTGTCTATTCGATTCATCTTTTGGGATAAGAAAAACTCTATTGCCCCCTTGTCATATTTATCTTGAAGCTCCGGGATAGGCAGTATAGTATATACCACCTTTAGTATCTACAAACCTGAATGATAATTTCAATCCAAGCTATACCACCCATAATCTATGCCTTTTTTAGACCTTAAGAGACACTTTCCCTAAAGTTATTCTTCTCTCAAGAGTAAATTCCGATTTCTTCATTTTTCAGATGATCCTTAGTTTTATCACTTAGTAATTTTAATTGATTCTCAATTACAATTAAAATTATATATCTATTTTTCACTTTGTCAAGATCATTGAGGGGGAATGAAGAGCATTTTCCCTTCAACGCTTGTGCTGCTCCCTCTTAAAAATAAGGTGCATACCTTTATCTCTCTTTTAGGATTGCTTCTGGTAGAAATTTCGAGAAAAAATGTATGATGCTTATCATAAAGATGAGCCTTGATGATGTCCTGTATTATTTAGGAATTATTAGAGAATTAGTCTCCCTTTCCTTTGTAGGTGAGAAAGGCAAACCTCAAGTTGAGATGCAACTTGGAGAGATGGATGAAACCCAAGAAAAGCTATTTGATATTGTAGAGAAAAATTAGCATTTAGTATATACGCAAAAATTGTCTATAATCCGCTACAATTAAGCATTTTTGGATTTAACATAGTAAATTTACACTAAGGGAAAACAAGGATATAGGTATTTTTAAGGTAGGAATTCTCTACACTCTATTCTGTTATTGTGAGGAACAAGACAACAAAGCAATCCTGGTAACTACACCCTTTTAGTCACTAAAGTAATAAAATTTTTTGCCGATATATATAATTTAAGTAAAAGATTGACAAGTAAAATATTTTCGCTAATTATATAACAGGAGGAAATAATGGAAGTAAAAGGAATAGGGGATGTTCCTCAACCTTTTCGTCAGCAAATACAGGATGTTATAAAAAGATTACAAAAATTACCTGAAAAAGAAAGGAAAGATGAGGTAACTATTTCTTCAGAGGTTAGAAAATTAGTTCAGTATGTACAGAGAGTGAAAAATATGCCTACTGTACGCGAAGATAAAGTAGCAGAGGTAAAAGAAAAAATGAGAAAAGGGGCATATTTATCCCCGGAAGTTATAGAGAAAACTATAAAAAAAATAATAAAGGATAATCTCTAATATTTTTTTATCTTACCTTTTTTCCTGCCTGAAAGGAAAAATTTTCCTTCATTTTATTTAATAATTTTAAAATAACTTTTTCCTATTCATTTTTAATAAATCTATTTTTCTGGCAAATTTTTTGCTCCTTTTCGAGAGTAGAATGACACTCTAAAAATTTACTAGGATGTTTATGCTCTAACTCGGCAGTCACGGCCTAAGGGCTAAGTGTAAAATATGTTGGAGGTAAGCTCTAACGCTACTGTATGCAGGCTCTGAGCCTTGCGACTAGCAATTATAAAAGGAAAAGATTATTTTTCATATTACTCTGAACCAAAGAGGCAAAACTTATGATTAGAGGATTATATACAGCGGCTTCGGGAGCATTATCTACCCTTCAGGCGGTAGATGTAGTGGTAAACAATATAGCTAATCTTTCTACCCCGGGTTTTAAAAAAGATATTCCTCTTCAGGAATCTTTTTCTAAAATACTGAATAGAAAAATAGCCCGGCAAGAAGAAATAAACAAGGTTAGAAATACCTTTACTGATTTTTCTGAAGGAAAGCTAATTTCTACTAAAGATAAATTTGATTTCGCTATTGAAGGAGATGGATTTTTTGTGATTTCTACTCCTCAGGGCATAGCTTATACTCGTGCGGGTAATTTCACTCTGGATAAAAAAGGAATGTTGACTACCTTAGAAGGCTTTCCAGTAATGGGAGAGCGAGGCATTATCACCATTCCCCGGAAGAGCAAAAATCAGGTAAAAATTACCTCTAAAGGCAAGGTAATAGTAGAGGGAAGGGTAATAAATACTATTCTAATAGAGTCCTTTTCTAATCCCTCTCTTCTTCAGAAAATAGGGAATAATTTATTTCAACCTTCCGGGAGAACAGCGATAAATAAAGTAAAAGAAATATCCCTCAAACAGGAATATCTGGAAATATCAAATGTAGACCCTCTTCAAGAAATGGTTAATTTAATTACTAATTTTCGAACATACGAAATTAACCAAAAAGTAATTCAGTTCCAGGATGATACCCTGGAGAAAGTTTGTAACGAAATAGGAAGAATAAGATAGTCTCAAAAGTCTTATAGTAGCTGGAATCTGAAAATTAGCGCAAAGAAAGAAAGAGTATAATACATATAAACGCAAGGCTCTCAAGCTTTACAACTTCCAATAAAGAAAAAATTGACAAAACCAAGAATAAGATAAGGAGGTAAATATGTTAAGAGCATTATGGACAGCGGCTACAGGGATGAAAGCTCAACAGCTTTTCGTTGACACTATAGCCAATAATCTGGCTAATGTTAATACTTCAGGTTTTAAGAAAAGCCGTGTTGACTTTCAAGATCTTTTATACCACACAATAAAAGTTGCCGGAACTAAAGCTCCTGGAGGGGGACAAATACCCGTAGGAATCCAAATTGGACATGGGGTCCAATCAGTATCTATTGAAAGACTCTTCTCTCAAGGAGAAATTATAGAAACGCAAAATCCCTTAGATTTAGTAATTGAAGGAGATGGGTTTTTTCAGGTATTACAAGCAGATGGAACAATAGCTTATACTCGTGATGGTTCATTTAAGCTGGATAAGGAAGGGAGAATAGTTACAGCGAGTGGACTTCCTCTGGAGCCTGAGATAACTATTCCCTCTGAAGCTACTAATATTACCATCTCTCATGATGGAACTGTTTCTGTTCTCATCCCGGGAACTACTGCTCCCCAAGATGTGGGGACTATTACTCTGGCTAAATTCATTAATCCCGGGGGATTAAAAAGTCTGGGTTATAATCTTTATCAGGCCACGGATGCTTCCGGAGATGTTATTAACGGCACACCGGGTTTAGAGGGGTTTGGAACAGTAGCCCAAGGATATTTAGAGATGTCCAATGTTCAGGTAGTTGAAGAAATGGCAAATATGATTATAGCTCAAAGAGCTTACGAAATAAATTCTAAAGCTATTCAAATGAGCGATGAGATGCTCAGAATTGCCAATAATCTGCGCCGATAAATAAAATGAGAATGTTCCTTCTCTCTTTGGGAATGACTTTACTCTTAATTAATTGTGGTGTGGGATGGGGAAAAATAAGGGCAAAAATTTGTCTCAAAAGATTCGCTACAGTGGAGAAAAATTATATTGAATTAGAAGAAATAGCCTATCTGGAAGGGGATGAGGAGCTTATTCAAAGACTTAAAAAGATAAAGATTGCTCCTTCCCCCGCGCCCGGAAACTCCCGCACTATCAATCAGGAGTATATCCAAGTCCGACTGCGCCAAAATAAAATTAATCAGGAGGAGGTATTTTTCGAAGGAGAAAAAGAAGTAAAAATTACTTCTCGATCAAAACTTATCAATGGAGAGGAAATAGTAAAAGTAGTTAAAGAAAAAATTTCTCTCTTTCTTAGAGGAAAAGAGGAGGAATTTCAGATAGAGGTAGATAGAATTCCTCCTCCCCTCCTTCTTCCCTTCGGGGAAATAAAATTAAAAACAGAAATCCCTTCTTTGTCTTATTTATATGGTCCTGTAGTTATTCCTGTAAAAATATATGTAAATGAAAGTATTTATCGAACTATCCCCATTTCCTTAAAAGTAAAATTTTTTAAAGAAGTTTTAGTTACTTCTAAAAGAATTCCTCCTAATTATATTTTTAAAAAAGAAGATTTACATAGAGAAAAAAGAGAAATTACCTCTCCTCTTATAGAACCCATAATAAATTTATCCGAAATTGTAGGGAAAAGAGCTATCAAGAGTATTCCTTCCTCTACTATTCTGGAAAAAAATATGATAAGCTCACCTTTTTTAATAAAAAAAGGTGATATAATTACTATTTTTAAGGAAGAAGGGAATATTGAAGTTTCCACCAAAGGAAAAGCCTTAGAAAATGGGGAAAAAGGGAGTTTAATTAGAGTTCTCAATATTAACTCCCAAAAAGAACTTCAAGGAATAGTAATAAGTACCCACACCGTAAAAGTTGGATAAAAAAATTAATTATGTGAACGAATTAAGAATTTACTTTCTTCGCCAGATGAGTTATTCCTTCTTATTTTTTACTCTCCAAAGAAAATTCCGATCGGTTGCGTCACTGGATTCCCTTATCTTAAGATGCCCAACCTATCCAAGATAAGATTTATCTCCCCTGGTTTTTTGTATATTAGCTTGATTTATAAAAAATGTCAAACAGATAAATTTCTAATTAAAGTTTTTTTTAATTTTGCCGATATTAGTATGTGGTAATTACCTCATACTTTTATAGACTTCTTTGTTATCATATTTAAAATTTAAGTTTCTTTTACCTTTTCTTCTTTAATGGCTAATAGCAAAGAATTTTCATAAAATGAAAAAATTTTATGAAGCAATTTAGACAAAGTTCGATCTTTGAGAAAAGATTGGTAAATCTTGATATAGTTGTGTATAGAAACCGGATCTAATTTAAGAGATTGATTAATGACAGAAATAGGATGATTCCAGCGATGATACAAGCCTACTCGTAAAAATTCCATAATACACTCTTCTACATAAGTAAAGAGATGCCCTGTATGACGGACAATTTCTTCTTTGGAAGAGCCTTGCAGGAACATTTCAATGATATCTCTCTTAGAAGGAATTTTTATATCTTTTTTCGTGAAGTTAGCCCGAGTAGCTATATGGATGTGGCGGGATTCAAGTTCCTTAAGGTAATCGCTTACCGTCCCACGATCAAGAAAGAGTATCTCTCCAATATCCTTCTGACTCAAACAACCGCCATAACTAATAGCCTCATTAATGATACGTTGCATTACCCTGAGTTTAAGCTCTTTCAATCCATATTTTCTTCGGTATTCTGCATCCTCCGGGGCATAGACGGTAAGCTTGGCCAATACAAATTGACAGTCCTTTAGAGCTTTACCGGCGGGTTCTGTATTGCTGACAACGTACCTTAAAATTTGTCCTTCCTTGAGAGAGTAAGAGTTTAAGGTGGTTGTAAGCCGCAGAGTATCTCTTGCTAATGCCCCGGCAGTAGCAAAGCTAAATCCATACCGAAGTTTAAAGTAATCGCTGAAAAGTATCTGACAGGTTTTGGGATTAATTTTGTTCTCAGTAGTAATTGCTTTCATAGATTGATTCACCTCCTTAGGCAATTTTATGGAGAGCTTTCATTCCTCCTTGTTTGAAAAGTTGACATTTATTAATATTTTAGTGTATCTTTTTGTCCTTGAGTAGGTGGTAATAACCACTTACTGGGGTAAAGTTTATACCTCTCTCTTTATGGAAGTACAGTAGCTTGCTACTGCTGATGCATTTCAGTAGGCCTTACGGTTTCCAATTTTAAGAAGACTAATTAAAAATATAGGGAGGGAAAAATGCCGGAGGTAAAGGAAAAACCAAAAGAACTTGCCAAACCCCCTGTAAGAAAAAGACAAACACCTGAGACAGGAATCTCGAGGGGCATGGGAAGGTTAACAACAAGAAAAGCCTTAGAGGATGCAAAACTAAAACGCACCTCAGCCAAGAGACAGCAGATTGCAGAAAGATTAGCCGCTGCTATCGCCGAGATAGCCTCAGGCACTGAGGAGGCGGCCAAGACCGGAGAGGAAACCCTTAAAGTAGTGGAGGGAACAGCTCAGACCACTCAGGAAACTGGTCAAAGGGCGGCAGAGATATTAAAAGTAGTGCAGGGTGTGGAAAAAGCTGCCAGAGATGGTGCAAAGGTTGTAGCTCAAGCAGCAGAGCAGATCACGGGAATCCAGCAAATGATCGCCGATACTGCCAAAGAAACCGACTCCTTCATTGAAGGAGTTCAAGTTGTTGCTGATCAGAACGCCACATCGGCCAAGGATACCTCTGCTCTACAACAGCAAGCTGGAGAAATCAGAAACGTTGTCCAGACGGTATTAGGAATAGCGGACCAGA
>JAGGVN010000013.1 GCA_021158005.1 Candidatus Aerophobota bacterium
ATTTATCGATAAAGATTATTTTTATATATATACTTTTCCACCACTTCAGGCACAAGATATTTAATTGTCTTGCCTTCCTTTACTCTTTTCCTGATCTCTGTAGAAGAAATAGCCAGAGCAGGAATTTCTATTAAGTAAGTACTCTTCCGAAAAGAAGGTTCTATTTTCTCCATATCTAATTTATATCCCGGTCGAGAAGCAGCGATAAATTTAGCTAAAGAAGGTAAGTTCTCTACTTTATGCCAGGTAGAAATTTGCGCGATAGCATCGGCTCCCGTAATAAAATAACACTCTACCTCTTCTCCATAAATTTTCTTTAAACTCACAATAGTATCATAAGTATAGGATTCACCTTTTCGTTCTATCTCTATAGAAGAAGTAGAAAAATAATCATTAGTAGCGGTAGCTAATAGAGTCATCATCCATCGGTGTCTGGGAGAGGCAATCTCATTATTATCTTTATGAGGAGGTTTCCCGGAAGGGACAAAAAGGACTTCATTTAATTTAAACTCGTCCCGAATAATCTCCGCGGCTACCAGATGTCCCTGATGGATAGGATTAAAGGTTCCTCCCATAATTCCTAATTTGACTATTTTTTTTCTCATTTTGCGTACTCTACAGAGCGAAATTCTCTGATGACCATCACTTTAATTTGTCCCGGGTAAATCATCTCTTTCTTTATTTTGCGCGCGATCTCTCGAGAAATTTCTATTGCTCTTGAATCATCTATCTCCTCTGGTTGAACCAGAATGCGCACTTCTCTACCTGCTCGAAGAGCATAAGCTTGTTCTATTCCGGGGAAAGAATTAGCTATCTTTTCAATCTTTTCCAGCCGCTTAAGGTAAGCTTCCAAAACCTCTTTTCTTGCACCAGGACGGGCAGCAGAAATAGCATCAGCGGCCTGGATAAGGAAATCTAAGACACTCTCTGCTGGTTTTTCTTCATGATGAGAGGCGATAGCGTGAACAATTTCCGGTGGTTCTCCATACTGTTCAGCAATATTACTTCCAATTAGAGCATGAGGACCTTCCATTTCTTGATCTACTGCCTTCCCAATGTCGTGCAAAAGTCCTGCTCTCTTAGCTTGCGCGCTATCTACCCCTATCTCTGAAGCTAACATCCCCGCAATATAAGCTACTTCTTTTGAATGAGCTAAGGCATTTTGTCCAAAACTTGTCCGAAATTTGAGCTTTCCTAAAAGAGTAATAATTTCTGTGGGTAAGTCAGAAATTCCCATATCAAATGCTACTTTCTCTCCTTCCTCTTTTATAATATTCTCTACCTCTTTCTTAGCTTTTTCTACGATTTCTTCAATGCGAGCTGGATGGATACGAGTATCCATAATGAGCTGCTTGAGACTAATCTCTGCTATTTTTCTTCTTAAGGGGTCAAAACAAGAAATAACCACTGTTTCTGGGGTATCGTCTACAATTAAATCTACTCCTGTAAGGGCTTCAAATGTTCTTATATTCCTTCCTTCTCTGCCAATTACTCTTCCTTTCATATCGTCGTTAGGCAAAGAGACTGTAGAAACGGTAAGCTCAGAGACCTGGTTTACGGCACAGCGCTGAATAGCCGTAGCTATAATCTCCTGTGCTTTTCTATTAGCAACTTCCTTTGCTTCTTTTTCTGCGTCCCGAATAATCTGGGTAGATTCTTCTTTTATTTCCTCTTTTACCCTCTCTAATAAAATCTTTTTAGCTTCTTCGGTAGAGAGACCACTGAGTTTCTCTAGCTTTTGTCTTTGCTCAGTTTCCAGAATTTTTACTTTATCTCTTTCTTCCTCTAATTGCTTTTCTTTGAAAAATAATTTTCTCTCCTTTTTTCCCAGTTCTTGCAAGCGTCGATCGAGTAACTCCTCTCTTTCAATTAATCTCTGCGATAAATGTCGAAGTTCTTCTCTTTCTCTTGCTGTCCTCTCCTCCAATTCTGTCCTTATTCGATGGAATTCTTCCTTCTTTTCTAATTCAAATTCTCTTTTCTTATTTTTAATCTCTTCATCTGCTTCTAA
Source organism: Candidatus Aerophobota bacterium (assembly GCA_021158005.1). Taxonomy (GTDB): domain Bacteria; phylum Aerophobota; class Aerophobia; order Aerophobales; family JAGGVN01; genus JAGGVN01. Next base: position 2,012 of record JAGGVN010000013.1, read on the forward strand.
TAATTTATTCTTAACTTTATTTAATAAAGACTTACCTATAAATCTATCAATAAAAGTAGCAATGGCTACTCCTCCAGATATCCCTATTAAAATATATATTATTATTTGCATACCTGCCCCCTTGTTATCTTTTCAAAGATCTCATTTTTAAAAATACACTTTTTTAAATGTTTTGTCAAATTCTTTAAGCGAAGTCTCAAAGAGTCTCTTTTGGGAGGCGTAAATTACTCTAATACCGTTGTGGGGCAGAGCAAAATATTCTTAAAAGCTTCCTCCCGGATCTAATTGTGGAAACATTACCTAAAATTACAGGAATTGCCTTCTTTTGAGAGGGCTCTCTAATGAAGACTTTACATTTCTAATCTTAGCCATATAATATAAAAACAAATATCTCTGTCCTTTATTTAATTGGCTTCTGGAATTTTTGCTTCCTGAGAGAGGAATGAGAGAGGTTAATAAGATGCAAAAATATAGATGCTCTTACCTTAAACTAAAGGTAAGAGATGAGTATGGATTTAATGATTGAAAATCCTCCTTTGGCAATTAATATTCTCAATGCATCCCATTTTTAAGAGTAAGAGAGGAAGAAGGGTAGAAATGGCTTAACCACGAGTATTGAAATGAAATAAAAAGGTGATAAGATTTTATGGAAGTATCTTATCCGGGATATTTAAAGTTTCAGAGAAGAGAGTTAAATAAGCGCATAGAAAAGTTATATGAGATTCTCAAAGAATGCAGAATTTGTCCTCGAGAGTGTCGGGTAAATAGATTAAAAGGGGAAAAGGGATTTTGTGGATGCGGGGAAGAACTTATAGTCTCAAGTTTTCATCCTCATTTTGGAGAGGAACCTCCCATCTCAGGCTATAGAGGTTCAGGAACCATATTCTTCGCTCACTGTAATTTAAGATGTGTTTTCTGCCAAAACTATCCTATATCTCATTTAGGAAATGGAAATAAAATTTCTGTAGAAGAACTCGCAGAGGGAATGATTAATTTGCAAAAAATGGGTTGTCATAATATAAACTTAGTAACTCCCACTCATTTTATCCCTCAAATTGTTCTGGCTCTTTCAAAAGCCATTGAAAAAGGTTTAAGTATTCCTTTAGTCTATAACTGTGGAGGTTATGAAGCTGTAGAAACCTTAAAACTTCTTAAGGGATTAGTTGACATTTATATGCCCGATATAAAATATGGAGGGGAGGAAGAAGGGAAAAAGTATTCCTCTGCTCCTGATTATTTTGAGATAGCAAAAAAAGCGGTAAAAGAAATGTTTACGCAGGTAGGGAATCTCCAGATAGATAAAGAAGGGATTGCTCGAAAAGGTTTACTAATAAGACACTTAATTCTTCCTCATAAATTAGCAAAAACAAGAAATGTTCTTAAGTTTATAGCAGAGGAAATTTCTCCCTACACTTATATTAGTCTTATGAGTCAGTATTTCCCGGCTTATAGAGCGCGAGAATTTAAAGAGCTAAGTAGAAGAATTACCCGAGAAGAATATGAAGAAGCTTTAGAAATTACCCGAGAGTTGGGTTTAGAAGAAGGTTGGCGACAGGAATAATAAAAGTAGTAAGGAGTAAGGAGAGTTATTATTAATCCTAAAATAAGTAAATTATTAAATATATTAATTTTCGGAAGTCTCATTCTGGGTATTTTAAGTATTTTCCTTGAATATGGATTTTATTTAAAAGAGGATTTTATTTTCCGTCAAATTGATATTGTTGTTGCCGGAATATTAATGAGTGGGATTTTCTTTAAACTATTTTTAGCCCCTCATAAAATAGCTTTCTTAAAGAGTAATCGAACTAATTTCATAATTATCTTCTTGTTTTTCTTCTTAATCTTTTTTTTCGCTCAAGTAAAATCTTTAAATAATGCCCTCTCTATAGCCTCTAAAGTTTATATTCTTTCTTATTTATTTATAAGAATTCCCCGGTTCAATCGAGTGCTTGTCAATCTTCGACTTAATCCTGCTTCTACCGTTATCTTTACTTTTCTCACTATCATAGCTATAGGAACCCTTCTCCTTCTTATGCCTCGCTGTACCAGCGCTGGTCATGAAACAGGATTTTTAGAAGCTCTTTTTACGGCTACTTCAGCAACCTGTGTTACTGGATTAATTGTAGTAGATACTGCCACCCATTATTCTCTATGGGGACAATTAATTATCCTTATACTTATTCAAATTGGTGGATTGGGACTGATGACTTTTACCTCCTTCTTTGCTTTAGTTTTGAGTAGAGACTTAGGGATAAGAGATAGAGCTGTTCTTGGGGACATACTCAATTATAAAAGTTTCGGACGAATTGGTTCTCTCATTATCTCTATTCTTATTCTCACTTTCATTATTGAGGGATGCGGAGCTTTCCTCCTCTACTGGCAATTTCTGCCTCAGGCTAAAAATACTCTCTCCTGTATTTATTCAGCAATTTTTCACTCCGTATCTGCTTTTTGTAATGCTGGCTTCTCTTTGTATTCAGATAGCTTTCAAGGATACAAAATGGACCCGGGAGTAAATCTGGTTATGACTACTCTCATTATTCTTGGGGGGTTAGGATTTACTGTAATAGTTAATCTTCTTAACTGGGGAGCTTCTCGGCTTAAAAGAAAAAAGATTATTCTAAATCTTCAGAGTAAATTAGTCTTAACTTCTACTCTCATTTTGATTGCTATGGGATTTATCCTTATTCTAATTGGAGAAGGGAGAGGAGTATTAAAAAACCTCTCCTGGAAAGGAAAATTATGGGGAGCGTATTTTCAATCAGTTACTGCCCGAACAGCAGGATTTAGCACTCTTAATATCAGCAGTTTATCTAATTTTTCTTCTCTTCTTCTTATAATTCTTATGTTCATAGGGGCATCTCCCGGTTCTACAGGAGGGGGGATTAAAACTTCTACCTTTATTACCCTTCTTGTTACGATCAAATCTATGATTAAAGGGAGAAGAAGAGTGGAAGTTTTTAAAAGAACTATTCCTCAGTTAATTATTTATCAAGCTCTCTGCGTAGTTATTCTTGCCTTTGGATGGGTGAGTGTTTCTACTCTAATTCTTTCCCTTACAGAAAATGCTCCTTTTATGGATATTCTCTTTGAGGAAATTTCTGCTTTTGGAACAGTAGGGCTCACCCGAGGACTCACCTCTCATTTAACTCTCCCTGGAAGAATCATTATTATTTTAACTATGTTAACCGGAAGAATTGGTCCCTTGACTTTAGCTTTAAGTATGATGAGAAGAAAAGCTATTATGAAGGCTTATGAATATCCCGAAGAAAGAATTATGATTGGATAGGAGAGAAAAAATGCGTAAATTTGCGGTTATTGGCTTAGGACGATTTGGGGGAGCATTAGCACGAAATCTGGCCCAAAGAGGAGCAGAAGTAATTGCTATAGATAAAGATAGTAAATTAATAGATGAAATTAAAGAAGAGGTTACTCTGGCAGTTAGACTCGATTCTACAGATGAGGAAGCCTTAAGATCTCAGGGGGTAAGTCAGGTAGATGTAGCTATAGTGAGTATAGGAGGAGATTTTGAAGCTTCTGTGCTTACCACCGCTCTCTTAAAACGAATGGGAGTAAAGACGGTTATCACCCGGGCTTCACGCACAGCTTCTCATATTCAGGAGCGAATATTAGAACTGGTAGGTGCTGATAGAGTAGTGCTTCCCGAAGTGGAAATGGGAGAAAAATTAGCTCAAAGTCTCTTAATCTCTAATGTCTTAGATTATATACCCATCTCTGAAAAATACAGTGCGGCTGAGGTCTACTCGCCTCGTAGTTTCTGGGGAAAAACAATAAGAGAGGTAAAAGTGAGGGAAAAGTATAAAGTGACTATCCTGCAAATTAAAAAAATATCCGGGGAAGGAGAAAAGGGTAAAGTGAAAAGAATAAATTATTTTCCTCAACCCTCAGATGTGATTGAAAAAGGAGATATATTATTAGTAGTGGGAGAAGAAAAAGATATTGAGCATTTTTCGGAGCAAAAATGATCATTAATTTTTGTTTGACATCTAAGAAAAAAATATTAAGATATCCCCAAATAGAAATCAGGAGGAGCTAAAATGAAAAGTTTAAAAGTGGGAGTAATTGGGGTAGGAGGAATTGCTCAAGTTGCTCACATCCCCAATTATCAGAAAATAGAAGGAGTAGAAGTTATTGCTCTTTCGGATGTTAATGAAATAAAGCTAAAAGAAGTGGCCAAAAAATTTAGTATTTCTAAGACCTTTACTGATTATAAGGAGCTCTTGAAATTAAAAGAGATTGAAGCTGTAAGTATTTGCACTCCCAATTTTTTACATAAAGAACAGGCGGTAGCTTCCTTTAAAGCAGGTAAACACCTCCTCTGTGAAAAACCCTTAGCTTTAAATGCCACTGAAGTAGAAGAAATTCTCCGGGAAGCAAAGAAATCGAAGAAAAAACTTATGGTAGCTTTTTGTCACCGATTTGATGCTACTTCTAAAATCTTAAGAAGATTTATTGATCGCCAGGAATTAGGGGAGATATATTATGTTAAAGCGAGTTACCTAAGAAGAAGGGGTATTCCTGGTCTCGGTGGCTGGTTTACTACTAAAAAATATGCTGGAGGTGGTCCTCTGATCGATGTGGGAGTCCATATTCTTGATCTCACTCTCTGGTTAATGGGTTCACCGAAACCCGCACTTGCTCTTGGTTCCACCTACAATAAATTTAAAGACCAGGCGACTGATGGAGGATGGCCACCCTTATTTACCAGGACCGCGGATAAATTCACGGGAACTTTTGATGTGGAAGATTTAGCTACAGCAATGGTTAAGTTTGAAAATGACTCTACATTATTCTTAGAAGCAAGCTGGGCCGGTAATTCGGAAACAGGAACCTCTATTTCTCTTTTCGGCACTAAGGGTGGAGCTTACTTAAATCTTCCCGGAGGCGGAGGAGAAGAACTTTCGGTCAAATTTATAATCTATAAAGAAGTAGGAGGAGATTTAATTGATATTTATCCTCAAATTCCTTCTCAGGATTCCTACTATGATGAAATTTCTCATTTTATCGAATGCATCAGAGAAGATAAAGAACCTCTCACTAAACCAGAGGAAATGCTTAATGTAGTAAAAATTATTGAAGCTATCTATCGTTCTGCAGAGAAAGGAGAAGCGGTAGAGATTCGTTAACTTGATTTGTCTTACCCGGTTGGTTTCCAGCTAATGTTTAATTATGGAGTGGCCGGGTAGGTAGGAGGTGATAATTTCATTAAAGATTTCTTTATTTCTTTGTTTTTTAACTTTATAGAATCGTTAGGTCTAACTTCTATAGGTTTGCCTACATAAATAATTACCCGGTTAAAAGGAAAAGGAAGGAAATGATTATCCCATCTTTTAGTTAATATTCCCCGTCGAGCAACGATAGATAAGGGAATGATTTTAGCTTTACTCTTTCTGGCTAAATAAGTTGTTCCGGGTTTAACCTCATAAGCCGGGCCCAAGGGGCCATCAACAGTAATAAACGCTTTATAACCATCTTTAATCATTCTTAGCATTTCTCGAATTGCGTGATAGGAGTTATTTGTTTTAATAATCTGGAAACCAGATCTCTTAGCTAATTCTGAGATATAGTTTCCTCTAAAGGAAGCTTCAACTAAACCTATGGCCTTAGGAAAGTGAAAGTAGGTGAGCAGTAAGGTATAGTTTCCGTGCCAGAGGACAAAGATTACTCTTTCTTTGTCTTTTACTACCCTTTTTAAGTTCTCTTCGCCTATAACCTTCACTTTGCTTGTTCGGGCAACAAAGAGCATAACCAATCCTAAAAAGAAACTCGAGCTCTTTATCATTCCTATATGCCAGATAACCTCTTGAGAAAATTTCTTCCAGAGTACCTTTCGTAGAACTAGTTCTAAGAACACTTCTCTGCCTACAAGCTGATAAACAGTCCTTTTAATAATAACCTCCAGAATAATTCTTATGACCATAATTTGTATAAAAAAATTCCACCATTTTTTTATCATAATCTTAATTTACCTCCTTATAGATTCCTTTAATCAATATTAAAAACTTGAGAAGGATAATGAATCTGGATTAAATACTGTAGCTTTAAAAATTATAATTACCAGAAAAATTAATGATTAAAAAATGAACTCTAATGATACTAAAGACTCTTCAAACAAGATATGAACATGGTTACCATTAGATAAGAAGCTACTAAAATGACTCCCTCTTTCATTTGTATTTTTCTCACCGTTAAGAAGAGATATAAACACTAAGAGCAATATACAAGAGAAAAAATAAGTGTCAAGGAAGACTTGACACCTTTAGAAATTTGTATATAATTTTTTCTAAAAAAAGAAAGGAGGGATAAGTAATGAATATCAAACCTTTAGGAGAACGGATAGTGGTAAAACCGTTTAAAGAGGAGACCAGGACAAAGGGAGGAATCTATGTCCCCGATACAGCAAGTAAAGAAAAGCCCCAGCAGGGGGAAGTAATAGCGGTAGGACCCGATTTTAAAGGGGTTAAAAAGGGGGACAAAGTCCTCTTTGCCAAGTATGGAGGGACAGAAGTAAAACTTGACGAAGAGGAATACCTCGTACTGGGAGTAGATGATGTTTTAGCGATAGTAGAGTAGTTAAAAGTTCAAAAAATGTTAGTTAGAAGGAGGGATCAATAAAAATGGCTAAACAACTTTTATACCAATCTGAAGCTAAACAAGCTTTAATAAAAGGCGTTGATCAATTGGCCAACGCTGTAACTACTACTTTAGGCCCAAAGGGTCAAAATGTAGCTTTAGCTAAAAGTTTCGGCTCCCCTACTGTTACCGATGATGGAGTCACGGTAGCAAAGGAGATAGAATTAAAAGATCCGTTTGAGAATGTTGGAGCACAGCTCATAAAAGAAGTGGCAGAAAAAACTAAAGATGTGGCGGGAGATGGCACTACCACAGCTACTTTGTTGGCTCAGTATATTATCCACGAAGGAATGAAACACACAACAGCCGGGATTAATCCTACGCGTCTTACCCGGGGAATGAATAAAGCGGTGGAAGTAGTGGTAGAAAAGATAAAGAAGACCAGTAAAATGGTTAAAGATAGAAAATCTATTGAGCAGGTAGCCACGGTAGCAGCCTCTAATACTCCCGAGATTGGCAGGTTAATTGCAGAGGCTATGGAGAAAGTAGGAGAGAATGGAGTAATCACTATCGAGGAAGGGAAAACAGCGGAGACTATTGTAGATCTTGTAGAGGGAATGCAGTTTGATCGAGGATACCTTTCCCCTTATTTCATTACTAATACAGAAAAAATGGAAGTAGAGCTCGAAGATGTGTATATTCTTTTACATGATAAGAAGATAAGCAACTTAAAGGACCTTCTTCCTTTGCTGGAAAAAGTAGCTAATACAGGTAAGTCTTTTCTTATCATTGCTGAAGAAGTGGAAGGAGAGGCTTTGGCTACACTGGTTCTCAACAAGGTAAGGGGAACTTTGAAATGTGCGGCTGTCAAAGCTCCTGGTTTTGGGGATAGGAGAAAAGCAATGCTGGAAGATATTGCTATCCTTACCGGTGGCCAAGTAATCAGTGAAGATCTGGGAATAAAATTAGAAAATGTGGATATCTCTATGTTAGGAAGAGCAAAGAGAGTAAAGATTGATAATGAAAATACTACCATTATTGAAGGTCAGGGAGATAAGAAGAAAATTGAAGATAGAATAGCCCAGATAAAGTTACAGAAAGACCAAACTGATTCTGATTACGATAGAGAAAAGTTAGAAGAAAGATTAGCGAAGTTAGCTGGGGGAGTGGCGGTTATTAATGTAGGAGCAGCTACTGAATCAGAAATGAAGAGTAAAAAAGCAAGAGTTGAGGATGCTGTGGCAGCTACGCGAGCAGCTGTAGAAGAGGGGATAGTTCCGGGAGGAGGAACAGTATTTCTGAGAGCTATTCCCGAATTAGAAAAGCTCAAAGCGGATGATCCTGATGAACAAATAGGAATAAATATAATTAAGAATGCCCTGAGATTACCTCTGCGAAAGATAGCGGAAAATGCTGGTTTAGAAGGTGGCATAGTGGTAGAAGAGGTAATCAAAAGAGATGGACCGGTAGGATTTAATGCTGAGACTGGAAAATATGAAGATTTAGTAGAAGCAGGAGTGATAGACCCTGCAAAGGTAGTAAGATCAACTCTTCAGAATGCCTCCAGTATCGCCTCTCTAATTTTAACTACCGATGTAGTGGTTACCGAAATTCCCGAGGAAAAGACTAAAGGTCCTGGTGGTCCCGGAGGATACCCACCACCTCAGTACTAAGAGGATAAAATAAGGGGTAAAGCCTTGTGCTTTACCCCTTATTTTTTTGTATACCAAAAAGGGATTAAAATTTATATACATAGGAAATTATACCTATAATTCTTTACTTAAGGACATTTCCCTGAAGGAGCATTATCTATAGCGACAGAGGGAAAACTCCAAAGTTTCCTTGACTTGTTTCCTTAAATAAAATAAAATTTAGCAAAATATGAGGAGGCTAAGGTGAGTCTCAGAGATGAAATTCTTCAGATAGCTAAACGAGCAAAGGTTGCCAGTAAAGATTTAGCTAATCTTTCTTCGGGAATAAAAGAAAAAATGCTATTATTAATGGCTGAAGCTATAAATGATAATAAGAAAAAGATAAAGGAAGAAAA
>JAGGVN010000142.1 GCA_021158005.1 Candidatus Aerophobota bacterium
GATAGCAGGAGCTTCTCTGGGAGGACATTTATCAAAGGCTCCTGCTTCTGTAAAAAAATACTTAGGATGGGGATTAATTCCTCAGGCTGGAGTCGCCCTGGGAGTAGCTTTAATTGCCAAGACAGAGTTCCCTGAAATCGGGGGAATAATTTTCACCACCATTGTAGCTACCACAATAATTTACGAAATTACCGGTCCTTTTTGCACTAAATATGCTTTAACGAAAGCAGGAGAGATTTAGATTTTTAAGAATGGAACCGATTCAAACCAGAGAGGTATCATCTTCTGCACTAAAGTCTAACTTTTTTGACAATATTAAAGATACTTACTAAAATAATAAAATAAGGAGCAAGATATGAAAATATTGTTAATCTCTCCTACCTGGAAGAAAGATACAGAAAAGAAGAGACTCCGTCGGGATAAAATTTTTAAATTTCCTCCCCACAGTCTTCTGGCAGTAGCAGCTTTAACTCCTAAAGATATAAAAATTGAATTGATTGATGAAAATATGGAAGATATAGATTTTAATAAGAAAGTTGATCTGGTAGGAATAACGACGATGACTGCCTCAGCTCCCCGAGCTTATGAAATAGCCGACATCTTTAGAAAGAAGGGAATCCCGGTAGTAATAGGAGGAATCCACGCTACAGCCCTACCTCAGGAAGCAATCCGCCATGCAGATGCGGTAGTAATAGGAGAAGCAGAAGGAATCTGGGAAAAATTGCTGGAAGACTTTAAAAAAGGGGGAAAAAAAGCATTGTCCCAATTTTATCAAAATTCTACAATGCCAGAACCTTCCCGGATACCCTTTTCCAGAAGAGACCTTCTTCACGGAAAGGGTTACTTTCTCAGCCGTTTTATTCAAATAAGTCGGGGTTGTCCTTTCGATTGTTCTTTTTGTTCGGTAAGTAGATTCTTTGGTAAAAAGTATCGCTTTCGTCCGGTAAAAAAAGTAATAGAAGAGATTAAAAAAATAACGGGTAAATCTTTAAGAAAGCGTTTTATAGGATTTTTAGATGATAATATTGTAGGGAATGTCGCTTACGCCAAAGAATTATTTAAAGCTTTAATTCCTTACAAATTAATATGGGCAGGACAATCCTCAATTAATATAGCTCGTGACGAAGAACTCTTATCCTTAGCCGCAAAAAGCGGGTGTAAAGGACTATTCATTGGATTTGAGTCTGTTTCTGAAAATTCTCTTGAAGAAGCCAATAAGCGTCAAAATAGAATAAGTTTTTACGAAAAAGCAGTAAAAAAAATCCATCAATTTGGAATTGCAATTGAGGGCGCTTTCATCTTTGGATTTGATCACGATGATAGGAATATTTTTCGAAAAACAGTTAAGTTTATAGAAAAAGTAAAATTAGATGCGGCGCAATTTACTATCCTCACTCCCCTTCCCGGGACAAAACTATATGAAAAGTTGAAAAAAGAAAAAAGAATCGTTGATAAAGACTGGTCAAATTATGATTTCACTCATGTAGTCTTTAAGCCTAAATTAATGACTCCTGAAGAATTAAAACAAGGATTAGCATGGGCTTATAAAAGAATTTACAGTCTTCCTTCTATCTTCAAAAGATTAAGCGGCTCGTTTTCCGGAGGAAGATGGAAATACACATGGGCTGTATTAGCCTTGAACATAGGGTACAGAAGAACTTTCAAAAAAGTAAAAGAGCTTGCAAAAAACCCAGTTAATTAACAGAGGAAGATAACCTAAAGAAGAAACATAGGATTCTTGACAGAAATTAAAATAGAGTTATAATTAAACAAAAAGGAGAAATTTAAGGAGTTAAAAAGACTGAAAGAGATTAAAAAAGAACAGGAAGAGAGAGCTATTTTAATAGGAGTAAAAGTTCCCACCCATAAATTTCCTTCCAAATGGACCGTGGAAGACTCCTTAGAAGAATTGGCGTGTTTAGCCGAAACCGCAGGAGCGCAAGTATTACTGAAAGTAATTCAGAATCGTCCTTCACCAGACAGAGCCCTTTATATAGGAAAAGGGAAGGTTGAAGAATTAGAAAAATTAATGGCAGAGAAAAATGCTAATATGTTGATTTTTGATGACGATCTTAGCTTTGTTCAACAACGCAATCTTGAAAATAGACTAAAGGTAAAAGTCATCGACCGCACTCAACTTATTCTTGACATTTTTGCCCAAAGGGCGTATTCATCGGCAGGAAAAATTCAGGTAGAGTTAGCTCAATTAAATTATCTCCTTCCCCGACTCACCGGAAAAGGAATTGTTCTTTCTCGCTTGGGGGGAGGAATAGGAACAAGAGGCCCGGGAGAAACAAAGTTAGAGATTGACCGACGAAGAATTAAAAAAAGAATTAACCAACTAAGAAAAAAAATAGAAAAACTTAACCGTCAGCGAGATGTTCTAAGGAAGAATAGGAAGAGAAGGTCTTATTATGTAGCCACCTTAGTAGGCTATACTAATGCAGGAAAATCTACTCTTCTTAATGCCCTGACTAATGCCGGGACAAAGGTGGATAATAAGCTCTTCTCCACGTTAGACCCTCTCACTCGAAGAGTTATTCTACCTAACCGTGAAATTCTTCTCCTAAATGATACGGTAGGTTTTATTAATAAACTTCCTCATCATTTGATAGCTGCTTTTCACGCCACTTTAAAAGAGATAAAAGAGGCGGATTTTCTCATTAATGTTTTAGATGCTTCTCACCCAAAAATAGAAGAAGAAAACAAGGCTACTTACTCGGTATTAAAAGAACTGGGAGTAGAAAACAAACCCATAATTAATGTCCTCAATAAAATAGATAAGGTTAAAAATGGATATCACTTAGCCCGTCTTCAAAGAAATCTTGACGCTAATATAACTATCTCTGCTTTATACCAAAAAAATATAGACAAGCTTATCTATAGGATAATGGAAATTATAAAAAGGAGAAAAATTGAGACCAAATTTGTCTTTCCTTACCAGGAAAGCAAGCTAATCTCCCTTGTTTACAGAGAAGGAGAAATAATAAGTAAGGAATATTTAAAGGATAAGATTGTCTTGAAAGCAAAAGTGGACCCAGCTCTGGCGGGAAAGTTAAGTAAATACCGAGAAGACCTGGCAAAAGATAAGATACTTGTGTAGAAAGTCTTCATATTCTCCCGGGAATAAAAAGATGAAAATAGCCATAGGTTCAGACCACGCTGGCTACAAACTAAAAGAAAAGATAAAGATATTTCTAACAAAGGAAGGAGTAAATTATAAAGACTTTGGAACCTATAATGAAAATAAGACGGATGATTACCCTGATTGGGGAATAAAGGTAGCCGAAGCAGTAGCTCAAGGTAAATACGAGAGAGGTATTCTTATTTGTGGCACAGGAATAGGAATGTGTTTAGTAGCTAATAAATTGCCCGGGATAAGGGCTACCCCCTGTTATAATTTAACTACTGCCCATCTTTCTCGGAAACACAACAATTCTAACATATTAATTCTGGGTTCCCGAATAACCAGTCTTCAGTTAGCAAGAATGATAGTTAAGGAATGGTTAAAAACAAAATTCCAGGGAGGAAGACACCAGCGACGTCTGGAGAAGATTCGTGAAATAGAAAAAAAATACTTCCAGAGGAGGTAGGTCTATTTGGACGAATCATCGCTTATATTGATATTTTTAGGAATTTGTATAATTCTCTCAGCTTTCTTTTCAGGAGCAGAGATTGCTCTCTCTTCCTTGGACAAGATTACCTTAAAGAAATTAGTTAAAGAAAATAAAAAGGAAGGGCAATGGGTTCAGGCTCTACTTCGGAAACCTTCCTCCTGGTTAATTACTGTCCTTATTGGAAATAATCTGGTTAATATTGCCGCTGCCAGTTTAGCTACTCTCTTTGCCGCAAAAATAGTGGGAGGAACTCCCGGTAAAATAGTAGGGATAGTCACGGGGATAATGACTTTTATCATCCTTATTTTTGGAGAAATTATCCCCAAAAGATATTGTCAACAACATGCTCTTCCTATCTCCCTGAAAATAGCAAAACCGATATATTTTCTCTCTGTCTTTTTCAGCCCTCTCGTCAAAGTTTTAACTCTTCTTACCCAGGGAATACTAAAAGTTAGCGGTTCAAAAGAAGTAAAAAAGAATCATCTAATTACAGAGAAAGAAATTCATACTCTTATTGATATTGGAGCAGAAGAAGGAATCCTGGAGAAAAAGGAAGAAGAAATGGCTCATAGTGCTCTTGAGTTTGACGAGACACAGGCTAAAGAAATAATGGTCCCGCGCACAAAGGTGGTTTGTATTGAAGAAGAAGAAAATTTATACACCTTATTGGAATTAATAAAAAAAGTGGGATATTCAAGAATACCTGTCTATCGAAAAACTATAGATAATATAGTAGGGATAGCTTATGCCAAAGACCTTCTGAATTTTTTTTCTAAAATAGATAAAAGTCTAAAAGTAAAACAAATAATGCATCCCCCTATTTTTGTTCCCTATACCACTCATTTAAGTGAACTTTTCCGGAAACTCCAGAAAGAGAAAACCCACCTGGCTATTATTGTCGATGAATATGGAGGAGTTGCCGGAATAATCACGATAGAAGACTTACTGGAAGAAATTGTGGGAGAAATTGAAGATGAGTATGATTTAAAAAAAGAAAAAATAATTTCTCTTGAAAACAAAAGCTTCTTAATAGATGCAGATACAAATATTAATGAAGTAAATGAGAAAATAGGCACCCATTTTCCTGAAAAAACAGAAGCTTTTGAATCCATCGGGGGATTTATCATCTACTTTTTAGGAAGAATTCCTCAAAAAGGAGAGACTATCGAATACCAGAATTTAAAAATTAATATTACGGAAGCAGACGAAAAACACATTGAAAAGATCAAATTAACACTATCTTAACTTCCCTGATGTTAGATTAGACAAAGGGACTCTCAATCCCCACAATTATCAATAGGTTTACTCAATACCCGGGAATTTTTATCCCCCGTAAGTTTCTACTAACCATTTATTATCTTATCCTTTTAAGTCTCCCCTTGTCAGTTTACTTAACTTTATTAATATGTAGACAATAAATAGAGATTAAAAATGGCCGATCAGGTAAAAACTTCGCTTTCTAAAGCAAAGACAGTAGATACTCTTAGAATATTCTTATATACCGGCTTTTTCTGGGCTATTTATGGCCAAATTGCCGGAATAACAACACCCGTTTTTACTGGATTTGCCCTCTTTTTAGGAGCAAAAGAATCTCAAATAGGTATTATTGCTTCCTTTGTTGCCTTAGCTGGATTAGCCCAATTATTTTCTCTATTTCTCGCCAAAAATGTGAAAAAGAAATCGCTTTTCATCATCTGGATTGGCTTTGTTGAAATTATTATTACCCTTTCGGTTATCTTCATCCCCCTTGTTTTTCCTGAAAGAGTATGGCTTGTTTCTTTAATAATTCTGGTAAGCATAGGAACAATTATGGGGAATATCGTCTCCCCTCTTTTTAATAATTGGTTTGTTACCGTAATTCCCCAAAATATGCGAGCAAGGTATATTAGCAAGCGAATGGTAATTATATATCTTACAGCTACAGCTACAGCTTATTTAATTGGTCGCTTTTTAGATGCAGTAGGGGGATACAAAGGATTTGCCTGGGTCTTTTCTCTGGGAATATTTGCAGGACTCGCTGGTTATATTGTCCTCTTCAAAGCCCATTTCCCTGAAATGGAAAAATTTATCCCTTCTGGTTTCCTCCAGACCTTATTTACTCCTTTTAAAAACAAAAAGTTCAGGAGACTTTTGCTATTCTATATCTCTTGGGTCTTTGCCGTCGGAATTGCCCAGCCATTTTATACCGTATTTATGCTCAAAAGGTTAGAACTCAGTTATTCGACTATCGCTATCTTTAACAACATTCAAATGATTTCATTTATATTGGGTCTCCGTTTCTGGGGTAAAATTATTGACCAATACGGAAATAAACCAATCCTACAGATATTGATGGTACCTCGAGTCCTTATCCCTATTATGTGGATATTTAATTGTAAGAATAATTTTTCCATTCTTCCTGTAATTATGATTTTAAGTGGCCTGGTCTTTTCTGGCCTTACTGTAGCTATTAACAATTTTCTCTTTGGAATAGTGCCAAAGGGTGAAGAAAAAGTAGGATTTTTTGCCAGTTGGGCTGCTACGGTAAGCGTTGTTAACTTCTTTGCACCCCTTATAGGAGGACATTTAGTTAGTTGTTTTAAACCCCTAAATTTTAATATAATAAATTTTCCGGTAGGTAACCTGCAAATAGTTTTCCTGATTAGTGCTCTATTTTTACTCATCCCTGTATTCCTTTTGCAATTTGTGAGCGAGGAGAGAACATCCAGTCCCGGATATCTTTTAGGACAAATCCGTCGAGGTAATCTCTTTGCTTTTGCTTATAATTCCTTCCTTTTTTCTATAAGAAAAGAGGAAAAGAAAAGAGCACAGGCTATTTCCGCTATGGGTAATTCAAAAAGTCCTATAGCTATAAATATATTGACTAAGGCTCTCGATGATCTTAGTCCCCGGGTAAGAATTGAGGCTGTTAAAGCTCTGGGTAAAATGAAACGGGCTGAAGCTATCCCCCATCTTCTGGCAAAATTTAATGACGAAGAATCTGATATCCGCCCGGAAATAGCTCAGGCTATAGGAAAAATTAAAAGTAAGGAGGGAATCAAAACGTTATTAAAAGCATTGGATGACCCCGATCTTAGAGTAAGAAATAGTGCCGCTTTATCCCTTTCTGAAATCGGTGATGAAGAAGCAAAAAACCTGCTTTTTGAAAAACTCTCTTGCCAATTTAATCGCTTTACCTTTCCTACTTTCGTGGAAGCGTTAAGCAAATTAGGAGAGCGTAAAATTATCCCCATAGCCATCGCTGGTTTAGAACGTTATACTTCACCAGTTATAAGACTGCAGATCCTCAATTCTATATGTAGAGTTTTGGGAGCGGAAAATAAATTTTATAAACTGGTCATAAGGGATGAATTGGAACAGGTCCAGAAAATCAATAAGATGCTCAAGGAAACTTATAAGAAAGTATCTGAAAAATCCAAATTTCCTCAAGAATTTAAACAGCAAATTTTATTCCTGCTTAAAAGAATACAAACTTCTTTTCGAGAGGATGAACAAGAAGAGTTCTTGAATAATATTAGCCAACTAATTTTTACAATTAACCGTTACAGACTAAATAGAAGTCTTCTCTTTTCAGATATTTCATTGGTTAATGCCCATCTAAAAGCTATACAGAGTTTTCTTTCTCTTAAAAAAATAGAAAATATAAAACCTCAGGGAATTGGATTTTTGGTCATTTGTGTTTATAATCTTATTGAGATATTAACCAGAAAAAAGCACGATGAGCATTCCGGTTTATCCAGTTCCCGAGCAAGAAGGAGGAAAGATGAATATTGAAGTAGCTTCTATAGGAGAACTACTGGTAGAAGTAATGAGAAAAAAAGTAGATGAGCCTTTGGGAGTGCCAGGTACTTTTGTTGGTCCTTTTCCCAGTGGGGCACCTGCTATCTTTATTGATACTGTAGCCCGGTTAGGGGTGAGGAGCGGTTTTATCGGAACAGTAGGAGAGGATGACTTTGGAAAATTAATCCTCC
>JAGGVN010000039.1 GCA_021158005.1 Candidatus Aerophobota bacterium
ATTAATGCTTACGACTCAGGAAATAATGCAGCCTTTAACAGTTGGTTTAGTAGGATTTATGGGTCAGTTTAGAACAGAATGGGGAATTATTATGGCAGGAGCGACTTTAGCAGCTTTACCAGTTTTTCCCTTTGTATTTGCTTCAAAGTATCTTATATCAGGATTAACTGCAGGAGCAGTTAAAGGATAATCCAAGTTAACTATGTATAGGGAAATAGAAAAATAATGTCGGTTTTCTAAAGAGCTCAGAAAAAAACACTTAAAGAAATGACCAAGATAGAGGTAAAATAGAGGAGGAGGTGATGAACTAGTTTAATTAATGCCTCTATATTTGGTTGAAATGAAGCTCTAAAGGAGGGAGGAGAAATGAAAAAAGATAGAATATTAAAACTGGTAATCATCAGTTTAGTATGTTTTTCATTTGTTGGCTTAGAGTTAGTGCCGGTATTAGCACAACAAAAAACTGTTACGCTGAACTTTATGCAATTTGGTCCAACACCTAAAAGAAGAGAATCTATAGATAAAGCAGTGGCGATGTTTGAGAAGAAATATCCTAATATAAAAATAAAGTTAGATAGAATTGGGTGGAGAGAAGGTCATGACAAATTTGTAAATTCAGCAATAGCTGGTAATCCACCTGATGGATTGGTAAATTGTGGGGGGTATACCGGTGAGTTTTGTTACATGGGCGTTATTGAGCCATTAGATAAGTATATTACCTTAGATCTCTATAGATCGATACCTGAATGGTACTGGAAGATAGTAACTTACGAAGGTCATACTTATGGTTTACCTCCCTATTTTTCTGCTACAGGTTTATTTTATAATGTGGATCACCTAAGAGAAGTGGGTATAGATAAGCCTCCAAGAGAATTTAAAGATTTTCTCCCTTTTGTGCAAAAGTTGACAAGAGACATCGATGGTGATGGAAAGATAGATAGATATGGGTATAGCTGGCCTGGCCAACAGTGGATCGCTCATACTGCGCCTTTCTGGATGTTTGTTTTTGATAAAAATGCTGGCTATTGGAAAAAGGTAGATCATAGAAGAGTGGTTGCTTTTAACACTCCTAAGGCAAAAGAAGGCTTTAAGTTTTTCATTGATTTAACTAACAAGTACAAGGTTACTCCTCCTGCAGAGGAAGCGGTGAGTAGTCACTGGCGTAACATCCTAAGGGCCTTTGATATGGGTAAACTTTCAACTTACCATCATCTTAATTGGTTAGGATGGCAACTTACGAGAGCAAACTGGAGCATCGCGCCATCTCCAAAGGGTCCTGAAGGTGCCACTTGGTCTGAGCTTTCCAACTACGCAATGATGATAACAAAAGCTTGCAAACATAAGAAAGAAGCTTGGGAATTCATACATTTTCTTGCCTCAGATGAAAAAGTAATAGAGATGAGATGTAGTATAATTGGTCAGCTTCCGGTGCAGCCAAAAGTTTTGGCTAAGTTTGCTGAAAAAGGCCCAAGGTGGAAAGCAATGGTAAGTTGTCTGGTTGATGTTCCAAAAGAACGCCATCGAATTTATCCCTTAGAGCCAGGATTTGAGACGAGTATGGATGAAACACAGAGTGTTCTTGAAGCAGCTTTTCTTGGTAAAATAAGCCCAGAAGAAGCTGTAGAGAAATGGGCATCTATTATGCAAAGGGATCTTGATGAGATTTATTTACACAAGTAAGAGAAATTATTTTAAAGGGAAGGGAATTTCCCTTCCCTTTATTTAAAAGTTAGCAAAAAGGCATAGTTAAGTTAAAGGAGAAATAAAAGATGACCTCGGAAGAGAGAACTCGAGAGATTTTAAAAGGGCTTTATGATGCAGTTGTAGAGTATGACGAAGAAGCTGCTGTAAAGTGGAGTAAAAAGGCTTTAGAAGAAGGAATAGATGCTTACACTGCAATTACGCAGGGATTAGCTGCTGGGATGGAGAAAGTAGGTGAACTTTATGCTAACTACGAATATTTCGTTCCAGAACTTTTGTCATGTGCGGATGCTCTATATGCAGGCTTAGAGGTGTTACGTCCACATGTGAAAGTTAAACAAGTTGAAACGAAGGCAAAAATAGTGCTGGGTGTTATTGAAGGTGATATACATGATATAGGCAAAAACCTAGTAAAAATAATGTTTGATGCTGCAGGATGGGTTGTCTATGATTTAGGAAAAGATGTTAAACTGGAAAAATTCGTGGAAGAACAACAGCGAACAAGTGCTGAGGTTGTAGGTATATCTTCCCTTATGTCAACTACTATGTTAGCTATGCCAAAGGTAATAAAGATGATTAAAAAGCAAAATCCCAATGTTGTTGTTATGGTGGGAGGAGCTCCACTAAATTTAGAGATAGCTAAACAATATGGTGCCGACGGATACGCTAAAAATGCAGGAGAAGCTGTTAAAGAAGCGGTCAGGTTAGTTAATATGAAAAAAAAAGATAGTGTACATGCTAAATAGACAAAATCAACAAAATCAATTTGATAAGATTAGAAAAATAGAAAACAGGGTAACTACTAAGGAACGAATAGAGGCATTATTTAATTATCAGAAGCCAGATAGAGTTCCTATTGGTTACCAAGGTATACCTATAAGAACACCAGGACTAAAAGAACGGTTTCCCAATTTCACTCTTGCATCTAATTACAATGATCCTGAGACAACCTTTTATGTTTCTTTATGGGTCGCGAAGCAGTATAGTTGGGACCTTATACCCCATGCTTTTGCTCACACTATTTTAGGAGGATGGGATTTTGGGGGAGAAATTCAGATGCCCCGCGGTGAATATCAGGATTCTCTCTCAATAAAATCATATCCTGTAAAAACAGAAAGTGATGTTTGGAACTTAAAGATGCCTGATCCAAAAACAGCTGGTGGAATTCCTATGGCAATGAAATTTGCCAAGCTCCAAGAAAAACATGGTTTCCTAATTGGATTTTTCACGAGATCTCCCTTCTGTGTAGCATCAAATATCTGTGGTTTAGATTTATTCGGTCGATGGATGATAAAAAAACCCGAGTTATGTCACAAATTGCTTCGGATGGCTACAGATCATATTTTCAATGTACTCCAGTACTGGGTAGACACATTTGGTGCAGAGAAAATTTTATTCATGATGAGCTCTCCTAGCGAGTCAAATCAAGTTATTTCTCCAAAACAATTTAAAAAATTTGCTTTCCCTTATCATGTCGAGATTCAAAATAAATTGCGGAGTATTGGAGTTAGGCGTTTTTATTTTCATATCTGTGGTGAGCAAAATTTGAATTTACCATATTTAGCTGAACTGTCTTCATTATGGGTACATCCCAGCATTCTTAGTTTCGGACATGAAGTGGACCTCGAGATTGCCGGAAAATATTTTCCTAAGGATATTATCTTTGGCAATATTGAGCCAGTAGTTTTTCAATCAGGGACACCTGAGCAAGTGTATGAACTTTGTAAGGTAGCTCTTGAGAAAGGGAAAAAACTCCCGGGAGGTTTCATCTTGGCACCAGGTTGCGGACTTCCTCCACTCTCATCCCCAGACAATCTATATGCAATGACAAAAGCGGTCAATGATTTTGGCTGGTATAATTAGATATAATTAGAAATGGAGGACGTTTATGGATGTAGAAAATATAAAGCAGAAAGCAGCAATGTTAAGAGAGCGAGTGGAGGCCTTACTTCAAGGCTATCGATCAGAACGAGTTCCTCTTTATCCTTTCCTTCTTGGTTTTTGCGCTCGAAATGTGGGCTATCCCATTTCAAGTATATACACTGATCCCGTAAAAAGTTTTATGGCACAATTATGGACATTTGAACAGTATGGGTTTGATGGTGTTCCAGAATTTGGTTACGCCTCTTACGGAGGATGGGAATTTGGGGGAGAAGTCAAATTTCCTAATAGTGAATGGGAACAGGCTCCTATGCACGGTAGGTTTGCTGTGCAATCAGAGGAAGATGTTGAAAAATTAAAACTTCCTAATGTAAAAACAGATGGAATGCTTCCAATGGCTATGGAATTTTCTAAACTCCAGGATAAATTTGGCATGCCTATCTCAATTGTACTTGGAGGCAACTTTACAATTGCTGGTAATATCTGTCCTGTAGAAAAGTTATGTCGCTGGATGATAAAAAAACCAGAGTTAGCTCATAGAATTCTCCGGTTAGCTACTGACCATATTATTGAAGTAGTACAGTACTGGGTAGATACATTTGGTGCAGAGAGAGTTATGCCAAAAATATGGGAACCTTTAGCTGCTAACTCTATTCTCTCACCTAAGCAGTTTGAGAAATTTGTACTTCCCTATGTAATAGAGACAAATAAGAAAATATTGGCTATGGGAATTAAACACATTTTTTATCATATTTGCGGGGAACAAAACTTAAATTTACCTTACTGGGCACAGGTTCCTATGGGGAATCCTGGTATAGTGAGTGTTGGTCATCAAGTAAATCTTACAAGAGCAATAGAATACTTCGGAAATACCTGTATTATTGCTGGTAATGTAGAACCAGCGATAATACAAAGTGGACCACCTCAAAAAGTGTACGAGCTTTGTAGAGAATGTATTGGCAAAGGAAAATATGCACCTCGAGGGTTTATGCTGATGCCAGGATGTGAAATTCCCCCAATGTCTCCCCCATATAATGTCTATATGATGAGAAAAGCGGTTGAGGATTTTGGACGGTATAATAGGTAATTTAATTATCAAACAAGAGAAGGAGGTGAGAATAAAGCTTATTCAAAAAGTAAATTAAATTTTTAAGGAGGGACATATGAAAAGAAAAGATAGGTTAATGTTTGTGGTAGGAATGGTTAGTTTGGTGATAATTTTGATGATTATTTGTTCAATTAATGCAGGCGCATCTTCAAGAGAAAAAAAATTAGTAATTTATTCCTCGGATACAGAGATAGATAAGTGGATATCCCCAATAATTAAGAAGTTCAATAGCAAATACCCAAATGTGAAAGTAGAATATATGTGGTATAAACTTGCTAATATGGAAGTCGCTTTTAAGACGGCTTACGCAGCAGGCGAGCAAGTTGATATGCTTTGTGCAGATATGCATCCCTTATGGTACTTTTATAAATTTGGTGCTCTGCGTAAAGACCTTATTGATCTTCTAGGCGGGAAAGATTATTTGAAGAGGTTTATACCCACTGTGGTGGAAGCAAGTACAGCTTTAGATGGAACTGTTGTTGGAGTACCTATTCATAGCTCAGCAGCTTTTACAATTTTTTACAATACAAAAATCTTTAATGAACTTGGATTATCAGCGCCAAGAACTTTTGATGAGTTATACAGTATAAGTGATAAAATAAAACAATCAGGAATAAGTCCAATGGTATTTCCTGGTGGTGATCGTTGGTGGTGGACGTGTATTCCTATGTTAATGATTCCCTATCGTACTAATAACAAAGGTAAAGAATTTGTTGTAAATACCATGAAAGGAATAATCCGATATGATAACCCTACTTGGATACAGATAATGAAGGACAGTTTGGAATTTGGAAAAATAATGATGCCTGGATGGACCTCTTTGTCTTTAGATGCTGCCTGCATGGCTTTTGCAAAAGGAAAAGCGGCTATGTATTATCACCATCCTATTTCCATTGGGACTATCGCCCGGTATGCTCCTAAAGGATTTGATTTCGATGTAATTCTTGGTCCAGTGCGTGACAATCTAAAACCGCAGCACGTTGGTGGCACTTATAATTGGGTTATTACTTCGACTGCCAAAGATCCTAAACTATGTGCGGAGTTCATAAAAGTAGCAACTACAAATGAAGCTCTTTATTATCGACATACTCATATGGTAAGAACTTACTTACCTGCTGTGGAAGCTCTTTGGAATACTCCTTGGTTTAGTAATCCCAAAACTAATCCTCTTGCTCCTTATCTCCAGAAGTGTAAAAAACTTATGCCCTATACAGTTCGTTTTTACAACCACTATTGGGAATCAGAAATTGAGGAAGCTATGACTGCTGCTTTAGAAAAGGCATTTACTGAAGAAGGAACAGCAGAAGAGATATGTGCTGCTGTTCAAGCAGCACACGAGAAGTTAGTCAGAGAAGGGAAGACGTGGTTTCCTCAAGCAAAAAAGTAATTTTTATAATTATTCCGATGGTAGAAAAATTCTCTACCATCGGAATAACAAATGCAATGAAAACTGACTCTCTCTCAAAGAAGGTAAGTAATAGTTTTAGAAATCTTCATTATTATCTTTATGTATCCCCTGCTCTTCTTATATATACTGTCTTTTGGTTTTATCCTATGGTTCAATCTGTTCGTTTGAGTCTTTATAGGTATGATGGAATAAATCCAGCAAGATTTGTTGGATTTGTTCACTTTTTCGATTTAATGAGAGATTCTATCTTTTTTACAGCAATAAAAAATACTCTCTTCTTTACCTTTGGGGTAACAATTCTGCAGACTGCATTGGGATTAATATTAGCTGTATTTCTAAGTCAAATTGTAAGAGGAAGGACCTTTTTTAGAGTAGCTTATTTTATACCTGTATTAATGCCTCTTGTCATAGTAGGTATTTTATGGAGATTTATATATATGCCAGACTTTGGGATTATCAACCCTTTTTTGGAGAAAATAGGCTTGGGGAGTTTAACTCGACCTTGGTTAAGTGATAAAAATGCCGCTCTTCCAGCAATAATGTGGGTTTCTATCTGGAAATGGGTTGGCTTTACCATGGTTATATATTTAGCCTCTATTCAAGGAATTTCACCTGAGTACTATGATGCTGCAAAAATCGATGGTGCCAATAGATTTCAACTTTTTTGGCATATTACTGTTCCTTTAGTTAAAACAGCTACCCAAATCAATATACTTTTGACTATGATTGGTGGATTACGAGTTTTTGATCTTGTCTATGTGATGACCGAGGGAGGGCCAGGCCATGCTACCGAGGTGGTGGCGCTTTATGTGTATAAGACAGGATTTACTTTTTATAGAATGGGAGAGGGATGTGCTATTGCAGTACTGCTATTTATCTTAATTATGATACCTTCGGTATTTTACGTTATTAAGGGTAAATTAGGAGGAATTAAGTGATTCAGAAATTTTCCTTTTCAATTCAAAATCGAAATAATATAACTTCCTTATCTATCTATTTATTTTTAATAGTTTTTACAGTTATATTGATTTATCCATTTATTTGGATGGCCCTTAGTTCTTTAAAAAGCTCTCGAGAAATATTCCTAAGTCCATTTAGCTTCCCTAAAAAACTTAGGATAAGTAACTATTTCGAAGCTTGGAAAAGATGTAGTTTTGGTGTAGCTTTGAGAAATAGCGTCTTAGTTAGTGCGGGTTCGGTACTACCCATTGTGTTTTTTTCTTCCTTGGCGGCTTACCCTATTGCCCGGATGAAATTTTCAGGCAGAGTATTTATTTTAATTTTTTTAATAATAGGTCATATGATTCCTCTTCAGGTTGTAATGATTCCTCTTGCAATTGAGTTAAAAAATTTACATTTAATGAACACTCTTTTGGGTTTGATTTTACCCTTAATCGCTAAAGGTATCCCTCTTACCTTAATTGTACTTGTAGGTTTTTTCCAAGATATACCTTTAGAGATCGAAGATGCTGCAAAAATCGATGGTTGTTCAGAATTTGGTATTTTTTGGAAGATTATTCTCCCTCTTTCTAAACCCGCCTTATCTGCGACTTTAATATTTCAGATTATGTTTACTTGGAATGAGTTTCTCCTTCCACTTGTAGTTATTAGGCGACGAGCAGTGATGACTATACCACTAGCTGTCCAAGCATTTACTGGGCAAGACTTTGTAGAATGGGAATATAGATTTGCAGCTCTAACATTGGCTATTATTCCGATAGTTGTGGCTTATTTTCTATTCCAAAGGCAATTTGTAAGAGGACTTACCTTTGGGGCTTTAAAAGAGTGATTTTGTGTTTGAGGAGGTGGTGACTATGAGTGAAAATTAATAAAAAATAGGAAGATAAAATTTCAAAAAAATCAAAAAGGAGGGAGATTCGATGAGAAAAAAGTTAATTTACTTTTTAATGAGTATGATAGTAGTGCTTAGTATGTCTTCATCTTTATTATTAGCTGAGGCTAAGTCTCCGGTGACTGTTACGTTTTGGAGTATGCGAACAGCCGAACACGAGAGGAAAGCTTTGCTAAAAATGATAAAGATGTTTGAGAAGGAAAACCCTGGCATTAAAGTAAGTCCAACTTGGGTTCCCTGGGCTCCTGCTATAGATAAAACAATTGCAGCTGCAACTACAGGAACTCTACCGGATAGTTCCATAATAGGAGGAGATTATTTTGGTGATTTTGCCGCTATGGGTATATTTGAAATTTTGGATAGTTACATAGCTAATTGGGATCAAAAAGATAATATATACGTAGATCCTTTAGAACCAGGACCAGGTAATTGGTATAAAGGGCATGTTGTTTGTCTTCCTTTAGAGGTAGGAACTATGGAACTGGTATATAATAAGAAAATGTTTAAAGAAGCTGGTATACTATCACCACCAAAAACTTGGAATGAATTTATTGTAGATGCTGCTAAGCTAACCAATCCAGAAAAAGGTGTATATGGATGGGGGCAGGCTGGTTGGACGTCTCAAGGATATCTTCCCTGGTTATGTATCGTTGCTCAACATAATCCTTTTAGTGCTCACCATACTTTTACTCCTACGGGAGATATTGCTTTTGATAATCCAATAGGTTATAAGATGATGGAGTTCTGGGTTGATGCCTATGCTAAATTTAAAGTAACCTCAAGAAGCATGCCTGTAGATGGAATGAGAGAAATGTTCCTTGCCTTTAGCACCCAAAAAAGTGCTATGATGTTTACTGAACCTCGAGGTACAGGAAGTGCACTTGCAGCTGGTGTGTCTATTGGAACTGCACCTTTACCAGGAGGTCCTGTATATGGAATTTCTCAGGTCAGAAAGTTCTCTACCAATGGTAACGTCAGTATAGGAATATTTAATACCTCTAAACACAAAAAAGAAGCGTGGAAATGGGTTTCTTTTATGTTAAGTCCTAAAGCTCAGGTAATATGGGCATCTGCTATAGCTTCCTTTCCTGCTAACTTGGTAGCGGCACAGGATCCTGTATTTAAGAATAATCCTCTTCTAGCTCCCTCCTACGATGCTATAAAGAACAGGTACCTTTTTAAAATACCTCATTATCCTGGAGCAGCGGATGTAGGTTATGTTCATGCTAAAGTAGCTATGCAAAATGCTCTACTTGGTAAATGGACACCAGAGGAAGCGGTGAAGTATTGGGCCAATGAAATCCGTAAGAAGATGAAACAGGCTTCAAAATAAAGCTGGTTTACACTTGTGCCCACAGGAAAAATGTTTTCCTGTGGGCGAATTTTAGAATTTAGAGAAAGTGAATAAAAATGAGAAGTCTAAATAAGATTGCTAAAAATTTAATTCCCTATTTTTTCCTTTTACCTGCCTTGGGAATATTAGTGGGAATAAATCTATTCCCCATAATTTGGAACGTATATTTTAGTTTCTTTGATGCATCTTTATTAAGACCTACTCATAAAATCTTTGTGGGATTTAACAATTATTTGGAAATGATAAAAGATCCGGTAATTAGATTATGCCTTAGGAATACACTTATCTGGACATTTGGTTCAGCTTCTTTGCAGCTTTTGATAGGCTTGACCTTAGCTTTGGTTCTAAATCAAAGACTTCCAGGGAGAGGTTTTCTTAGAGGAATGGCTCTGTTTTCTTGGATAATTCCTGCTGCGATGGCTGCTATCATGTGGGGATGGTTACTTCACGGAGAGCTTGGATTAATAAACGATGTTCTTATGAAATTAGGATTGATACATACTCGATATGTTTGGTTAGGAGATCCTGTTACAGCTATGATTTCTCTGATAATAGTTAATGTTTGGCGTCTTTCTCCTTTATTTATGATTGTTTTTTTGGCAGCACTTCAATCTATCCCCCCTGTTCTTTACGAAGCAGCAAAAATAGACGGTGCATCCACTTGGCATAGTTTTCGATATCTTACTTTACCTCTTTTAAAGCCTACTATGGGTCTTATATTTGTTTTAGGCTCTATATGGACCTGTAATAGCATAGATATAATCTATATCCTGACAGGAGGAGGTCCTGGTAACGAAACCCAAATATTTGCTACTTATGCTTATAATCAGGCATTTAAATCTCTGAGATTAGGTTATCCAGGAGCTATTTCGATTCTTATGATTGCATTTTTAACTCTTTTAGCTGTAATTTATCTCATTCTGGTCAAGGAGGAGATAAAATAAAAATGAAGAAAAGAACTGGAAAAGAGATAATAAACTATACAATTTCCTATTTCATTATTTTTATTTTACTGGTTTATATTCTTATCCCCTTTTACTGGATGGGAATAACTTCCTTAAAAAGAACACAAGATGTTTATTCTTATCCTATTAAGTATATTCCTGATCCTATTACTTTTAGACATTATATCCGAATATGGCATGGGAGCCCTTTTCTCAGATACTTTTTAAATAGCGTAATAGTAGCCGGATGCACTACTATTTTAAGTTTATTTATTTCTACTTTTGCAGGTTATAGTTTTTCTCGGTTTAGATATAAAATGAGGAAAACCTTGTTAGTTTATATCTTAATAAATCAAATGATACCCGCTATTTTAATCGTTATACCTATCTTTCTTATTATAAAAACACTTAGACTTCTTAATACGTATATCAGTCTTATTTTAGTTTATACTGCTTTTACTATACCTTTTTGTACATGGATGCTTAAGAATTACTTTGACACCTTGCCTAAGGAAATAGAAGAGGCAGCTAAAGTTGATGGATGTACGTACTTGCAAATACTGTGGAAAATTGTTGTTCCAGTATCAGCCCCTGGATTTGTCGCTGCAGGGATGTTTTCGTTTATAGTTGCTTGGCATGAGTTTGTTGTAGCCCTGACTTTAATAAGCAAAGAAGAAATGATGACCCTACCGGTGGGATTATATTCCTTTGTTACAGAATTTACTACTGAGTGGGAATTAATTAGTGCTGGATGTATTATTGCAACTATCCCTATAGCTGTAATGTTTGTTATCCTTCAAAGATACTTTGTGCAAGGTCTTACTAAAGGGGCAATAAAAACTTAAAAACGAAAGTCATAAGAGCAGTCTACCCATAACTAAAGAGCAATTTAATTTACCAATAATAACAGAATACATAGTCACTTCTTGTCTTCCCAAGTTTGATACTCGCAAAATAAAAAATCCTTTATTCATGGTAATTTCAGGGATTAAAAATTGGGTATATCATTACATTTATTTTAGATGTAATTATTTGATCGAGTGCAAAAGAAAGATATAATAAAGATCAAGGTAAGCTAAAGGAGGATAAGATGCGTGATAAATCTTCTAATCTTAAGATGTTACTCGATGGCGGTGTTGTACCTGTTGTGAGAGCATCATCGGCCGATGATGCTATGAGGATAGTTGATGCTATAAAGGAGGGGGGGATAAATACTATTGAGATAACAATGACTGTTCCTGATGC
>JAGGVN010000052.1 GCA_021158005.1 Candidatus Aerophobota bacterium
CCTCAGACTTAGCTATTGCCCTGCCTATCTCTCTTTTGAGGGAATAATCGTTTATTATATTTCTATCCCTGTTTATCTCGAGGCCACTTAAGTTGTAGCCCCAAAGACTGTGCTTAATTTCATGTACAAATATACCTTTACAGTATATTTTTCCCTTGTACTTATGTTCTGTTAGAATTTTCTTCAATGGATCATAATTCTTGTCCAAGAGCAAAATCTTATTTTTTATCATTTGCCACTGCTTTGCAGTAACATTTTTTATCTCAACCTTCGTTCCTTTTGGCCTTTGCCCATCTTTCTTCACCTGATAGGCAAGAACATTGCTATTAAAGAACTTACTTTTCGCAATAATAGGAATAAATACTTTGCCTCGAGTACTGATAAAAACCGGATATCCACTTCTCACTAAAGCTAAAGAGCCAAATTTTAACCCTTCTCCAAACTGGCCAATTGTCTTGTTATCATCAGCCTTAGTGGTGTAGCCTATCAGAAGTGCCTCATTATCAAACCCAGCCCCTTTATCCTCTACCATAAGAATCCTTGTTTTTGGATTATAGCTGACCTTTTTTATTCCTGCATCAATAGCATTCTGGACAATTTCTCTTACCCCCTCCCAGAAACCCCATTTTGGTAAATAATCAGATTTGACACTTATCTCAACAACTTGCATTGTTTTCTCCTCTATTTCTAATAAAGAGGCCAGCTCCTTTTATATTGAAAAAGCTGGCCTTTAAACTATTGGACCTATAAAAGTTTATCTAGTCCATTCTTTGATGGCCTTCCTTTTCCTTTCAGGGATAACTTAATCTTTTTAATACTTTGAAGCATTTCCTTCAGCTCCTGATTACTGCAATCAAAAAGTCCTTGTTTGTGATAATGCGAGAATAATTGTGGCCAATCTGCTCCTATCCTGTGTAAATTTTTAGCTATCCCTTTTATTACCTCTATTCTTTCCACTATTTTCCTCCCTTCTTTTATTTAACACTTTTTTGATGAATCCTGACCATTTCGTTAAACAAGTGATAAAGTCATCCAGATCTATTTTCTCTACCTCAGCTTTTTCCCAAATTTTATTTAAATCAGCCTCAAGTTGTTCTAATTTGGCATATGCTTTTGGATATTTTCTAAGCCACTCATAAGTGCCTTTTATCCATACTTTTCCAATACTCTCAGCTTCTTTTAAAAAGATTTTTTCTAATAAAGAGGGATTTATCTTCTGTGCCATAAAAAATTCCTTTAATTTTTAATTAGCCTCAGGTGAGCCCTATCTTAAAAATCTAAAAACACCTACTACTTTTCCTAATATTCTAAATTTAGTGTCTTTGCTTATAATTATCGGACTAAATTCTTTATTGGCAGGTTTTAAAACTATTTTATCTTTCTCGGGCTGGAAGTACTTCACTGTTACCTCATCCTCTATGAGAGCCACAATTATATCATTCTTCTCAGCTACCGGCTGAGGTTTCACCAAAACATAATCCTTATCAAATATCCCTGCCTCTCTCATACTCTCCCCTTCCACCTTCAAAAGAAAACTATCTTTCCAAGGAGCTATATCTTCATTTAATTTGAGATATCCTTGAATGTTCTCTTCAGCTAAAATAGGTTTGCCCGCAGCAATCTCTCCTAAAATAGGGATCTCTTTTATTTTGATAAAATCTACTAGCTGGATAGCTCTTTTTCCTTTACTTTTTTTTATATAGCCTTTTTTCTGGAGAGCCTCGATGTGCCTTTGCACTCCATTTAGCCACTTCACTCCAAGTTTTTTGGCAATTTCTCTTTGAGTCGGAGGGAAACCTCTTTTCTCAATAGTTTCTTTTATGATACTTAAAACTTGTTTCTGCCTGGGGGTTAGTTTTTTCAATATCTCCGTCCTAAAATAGTGGTCATTTGACTACTATTATAGACGATTAAATTTTATTGTCAAGTATCTTTGTAAATGTAAGATTTGTTCCCCAAATCGGCATTTGAGCTGATAAGGCCTCTTTCTCTTAATGAAATATAGGAACCGTCACCTATAATTATATGGTCCAACAGTTCGATACCTATAATCTGTCCGGCATTTTCTATCCTCTTAGTTAGAGTAATATCATCATCAGAAGGCTCCGGATCACCCGAAGGATGGTTGTGAGCTAAAATGATACTCTTAGCTGAGGCCAGGATTGCTCCCTTGAATACTTCTCGAGGGTGGCAGATAGAAGAATTCAATATGCCAATAGACACTACTTCAATTCCCAATATCCTATTTTTTGTGTTTAAATAAATGCACAAAAGATGCTCTCTATCTCTTTTGCTATACTCAGAGAGTTGTTTAACAGCGTCCTTTGGAGATTTGATATATATTTTTTACTCGGGCCTTCTCGAATTAATTCAACTCTAACTTTCATTTCTACCACCTGTATTCAATCCATTTTTTGCATCTATTGCAGACCTGCCATCTCCAGTCTTTATAATTTCCTTTTATCTTTATTTTTTTGCCACAAATGATACAGACACTTTCTTTCTTGATTTCTTTTGTTTCAAGCATAATCTCTCCTTTCTTGATATTAAAAAGAAAGAGAACCGAGTCGCCTCAGCCCTCTTTGAAAAATACATATTTAACTGTCTTTAATCTCTATTTCCTCTATTTTCCTCTCTAACTCGTCTATCCTATTTTTTAGCTCTTCTATCTTTTTAGTCTTTTGATCCAGAAGATTTTTCAAAACTGCCCGATCATCTAAGTCTTTCAGCTCGCCACATGCCTTTTGTCATCAGACCTTATTCACAATGTGATTACTAATCACTTTTCTTATCACACAGTTCTAAGTCTGCATGTTAGCTGCCTTAAATGATATTTAGTTAAATTTATTCTTCTCTCCATAATTTTTAAACTTCGTCTACACGCTGTTATTATTTTCTTTTTTGTAGGTGTTAGTCTCATGCCTGCAAACTCGGGCA